>NZ_JBNDHX010000003.1:0-90090 GCF_056755275.1 Leifsonia sp. HAY1-4F | reverse complement strand
GTCCGTGTAGCCTTCTGCGCCGGCGCTATAAAACGTGGCCGGCTGGGGCTCGTTCTCGGGATGCGCACCCTTCCAGCGCTCCACCAGGTCCGGGTTCGCGATGGTGAGCCGGCCGACCGCGACGGCGTCAGCGTGCGCGCCTTCGACCAGAGCGATCGCCTCGTCCCGGGTGGTGAGACCGCCGAATCCGCTGTTGACGATGAACGGGCCGTTGAAACGCTCCCGCAGATCCTGCACGAGTTCGCCCGCCGGATCGGCGTGCAGAACGCTCACGTAGGCGAGACCCAACGGCGCGATCCCGTCGATGACAGCGTCGTAGGTCGCCTTCGCATCGTCGAAGTCCTCTTCGAGGGCGCCCTGGATGTTGTGCATGGGCGAGAGACGGATGCCCACCCGCCCGGCGCCGACCGCTTCCGCGACAGCGGTTGTCACTTCGACGACGAATCGGGCGCGGGCTTCCGGCGACTGCCCGTACGCATCCTCACGCTGATTCGAAGCCGGCGAGAGGAACTGGTGCAGAAGGTATCCGTTGGCGCCGTGCATCTCGACCCCATCGAGGCCCGCCGCGATGGCGTTCTTCGCCGCCGTCACGAATTGTTCGCGCACGGTCGCGAGCTCCTCGGTCGAGAGTGCGTGGGGCACCGGAAAGGCCACCTTGCCGTTCGGTCCGTGCGTCGAACCGTCGATGGCGATGGCACTCGGGGCGACGATGCGGTCGGTCCCCGTGATGTCGGTGTGCGATACACGACCGCCGTGCATGAGCTGCATGACGATGCGTCCACCCTTCGCGTGCACGGCGTCGGCGACCGCACGCCAGCCTTCGATCTGCTCCTCGGTGATGATCCCCGGCTGGCCCGGGTACGACCGGGACTCGTGACTCGGGTACGTGCCCTCGCTGATGATCATGCCGACGCTCGCCCGCTGCGCGTAGTGTTCGGCCACCAGCGGTCCTGGAACGCCGAACGCACCAGAGCGCCTCCGGGTCAGCGGCGCCATGACGACGCGGTTGGGCAGGTGCAGATCGCCGAGGGAGACGGGCGAGAACAAGTCCATGAAGAGGGTGCCTTTCGGATGCGGGACCGCGTGCGGCTGCAGCGCGACCTCTCGCGCCAACCGGGGGTGCACGGACGCTATTCCTCCTGGACTCTGTGTGACGCCCATCACGCTCGACTCCCTTCGCTCAGGACCCAGCCGCCGGCGCGCTCGCGGGCGCGACCCGCCAGGTCGAGCCTGCCGAGCACCGCCGCGACGATGGCGAAGGGAAGCTGGACCCGAGCCGCGATCTCGACGGCGCTGGCTCCGTGCGCACGGGACAGCGCGGTGACGACACTGCGCTCGGCGTCGGACGCCACGCCGCTCGAGGCGGCCGGCTGAGGATCCGGTGGAGCTGGATCGGGGCCGATGCCGAGCGGGTCTGCCAGCTCGGCCATCTCCTCGGTCGTCGTCACGCAGGTCGCCGCATACTCGCGGATCAGTCGGTGGCAACCGGCCGACGTGGGCGAGAGGATGCTCCCCGGAACCGCTCCGAGTGGGCGACCCAGCTGAGACGCATGGCCGGCGGTATTCAGCGATCCCGATCGACGGCCCGCCTCGACGACGACCGTCGCGTTCGCCGCGGCCGCGATGAGCCGATTGCGCATGAGGAATCGCCAGCGGGTCGGTGTGCTCCCCGGTGGAAGCTCTGCCGCCAACACTCCTTCTGCCGCAATGCGCTTCAGCAACTCACTGTTCCCCGCCGGATAGAGGCGATCGACCCCACCCGCCAGGAACGCCACGGTCAGTCCTCCGCTGAGGAGCGTGGCACGGTGTGCGGCCGCATCGATTCCGTACGCGCCTCCGGAGACCACCGCGAAGCCGCGATCGGCAAGTCCTGCTGCGCTCTCCATCGCGACGTGCTCCCCGTACTGCGACGAGGCCCGTGCACCGACGAGGGCTATCGACCGGTGCAGCCTCTCCAGCCGCTCCGCATCGCCGCGAATCCACAGCGCAAGCGGTGCTCCCTCCTCGAGGGATGCCATACCTTCCGGCCAGAATCGGTCCCCCGGGGCAAGGAGCTGCGCGCCGAGCCGGGCCGCCCGCTCCACGGCCCGGGCGGATTCACTCAGCGAAAGCCGCGGCCGCCATCGTGCCAGACACTGCGAGATCCGGCTCTCGGCAGCGCCGCGATCGCTCTGTGCGCTGGCGGTGACTTCGGAGGAATCTGCGATGTCGTGTTCCGCTGTCTCCGAATGCCTCCCCGCCAGTTCCAGAATCCGGCCACCGTCGTATCCGTCCACGATGGCGCGCACCAGGCCCACGGCGCCCAGCGACTCCACGAGCCGACCCGCATCGAGATCGCCCGGTTCGACTGCGGTCGTCAGTGCCGCCCGCGCGAAGCGTTCCAGCGCGACACCGCTGCTCTGTCCACTCGCCGGCTCCGAATCGTCGGTGTGTGTCACCGGTGCCAGCAAGCGGCCGAGTTCCCGATCGGAAAGTCCGGGCAGCGGGGTCGTGGCCCGGCGGCCGCACTCCTCGTTCATGAGGCGATCCCCCTTCTCAGGAAGAGCGCCCGGCCGACGTGGTCGACATCGGGCGAGACAGCAGCGTCCAGATCGGCGAGCGTCCACGCCAGCCGGAGCGTACGGTCATACCCGCGCATCGTGATCCCACCGCGTTCGAGCGCACGGTCGAGCGGCGCGATCGCGGCGGCACTCAGCCGGCGCTTACCCGCGCGCAACCAGCTCCCCGCCACATCGGCATTGCGCGTCCACTCGGTGCCGCGCAACCGATCGGCCGCCCGGACGCGGGCAGCCTCCACGCGTTCCCGCAGCTCGCGGCTGGTCCGACCGGACGATGGCTGCCCCGAGGCTGACCGCAAGGCGGCCAGTCCGAGCCGGCGTACCGACAGGCGGATGTCGACCCGGTCCAGGAGCGGTCCGGACATCCTCGCCAGGTAGCGCCTGCGGGAGATCGGCGAACACGTGCATTCCGCGTCCATGGAGCCGTAGTGGCCGCACGGACAGGGATTCGACGCGAGGATGAGCTGGAACCGTGCCGGGAAGGATGCCGCTCCGCTCGCCCGGTGGATGGTGATGCTTCCGTTCTCGAGCGGTTGACGCAGCGCGTCGAGAACGGATGGCGGGAACTCCGCCGCCTCGGCGAGGGATCAAAGAATCACCCTTGTAGTGATATTGTCAACTATGGATCAATCTCCAAAGCGCGCTGCACTCTACCTCCGGCAGTCACTCGACCGTGCCGAGGGTATCGAAGCCCAGCGCAAGCGCACGACAGACCTCGCGAACGCGAAGAGTTGGCCGATCGTCGCGACCTTCCAGGACAATGAGGTCCGCGCATCCGGCACGCGAGGCGAGGGCACCGGCTGGCACGACATGCTGAGCCGAGTGGGCAAAGACTTCGAGGTCATCGTGGCCGTAGACCTCGACCGACTCGTTCGATCTACCAAAGACCTCAACAAGCTGATCGACCTCGGTGCGCAGGTCGTTACCGTCGATGGCGAGATTGACCTCACATCGGCCGATGGTGAGTTCCGAGCCACGATGATCGCTGGCATCGGCCGGTTTGAGGCGCGCCGCGCAAGCGAACGCCAGAAGCGCCACAAGGCCTCAAAGGCTGAGCGAGGCGAATGGCACGGTGGGATTCCGCCGTTCGGTTACCGAGCTGATAGTGGTTCCCTGGTGCCCGAGCCTACCGAGGTCAAACTGATCAAGGAAGCGACGCGACGCTTACTCACTCTGCGCGAGCCAATGCACGCCATCATCACCGACTGGAACAACAATGGCATTCAGACCCGGCAAGCCAAGCACTGGCGCCAGGCCAACCTCCGCTCGATCATGCTCAATCGCTCGATGCTTGGAGAGACAAAGGCAGGCGTGCAGGGCTGGAAGCCGATCGTCGACGCGGAGACGTTCGATCGGGTCACGGCGCTCCTGTTAGACCCATCCCGGAAGGTCACCCACTCCCCTGGCGCGCGAGGTGGCAAGTACTCGATGGGCGGCGGCCTCACCGTCTGCGCCAAGTGCGGAAAGCCACTGGTCGCCAACATCAAGGCGACCAGCGCTGGCAAAGTGCCCGTGCTCGCCTGCCTCGCCCGAGTGCATGGGCCGAGTTCCTTCCATCCACGCGTCGAACGTGAGGTCACCAGGAATGGCGAGAAGGTACAGGTCATGCAGGACACTGGCCGGGTGACTATCGGACACGACCGCCTTGAGGATTACGTGTTCGAGCAAGCAATCGCTCGCATCAACGACACGGAGTACTGGCAGAAGCGCAAAGCCGAGCAAGATCCGAAGGCTGAAGAGAAGATCGCCGCCCTCAATGATCAGCGTGAGCGCCTCGCTGCACGTCGCTCACGCGTAATAGAGATGTATGAGGACGGCGACCTGTCCCGGGCGGAACGTCGATCCCGCTTGGGCGACATAGAAGCACAGTCCGACAAGATCGCGAAAGACATTCAAGCCCTCGTTGGAAGGCCAAACCTCGACGCCGTGCTCGGGCTTCGGGATCGCCGCCTGACCAACTGGCGGAAAGCTACCCCAGGTGAGCGCCGAGCCATTCTCTCGGCAGTCATCGAGCGCGTTGTCGTTGACGAATGGCCTGCTGGCGTTGCCCGCCGTCGCCCACCCAGGAAGAACGAGTCAGCGAAGGACTACGCCGCCGCACGCGATGCGAGCCTGCGCGAGGCGGTCGCTGCACGCGTGACAATCGAATGGCGGGAATGACCCTAGGGAGTTGCGCGCTTTGCTTTCACCCTGGCCGTCCGAGCCGGGCCTTGATAAACCTCGTTCAGCACCTCGTCCATCAGTGCCAACACATCGGCCGCATCCTCAGTGTTTGGTACATCGCTGATGTCGCCGTGAGCCATGTCGTTCCCCATGTGACGAATCTCGTGAGCTGCTTCTTTTGTGCTGTCGCGGATCAGCGAGGCGCCAGCCATGTCATCAATCTTTTGGACGAGGTTGCCCTTTGTAATGCCCTTGTCCTTGGCCGTGGCTTCTACGACCGTGCGCGCCATCAGAATTGCAGCCATAACAGCATTGATGCTGGCCGCCGAGTGCGCTTCCTTTGCCGCCGCAGCTATCTCGGTGGGCACATCTTCAAACTCAGGCGACTCTCCGGACGCTGGATACCACGTCAAGTTGGTTGTCAGGTTGAAGCTGCCACCGGCGGAACCGGACGAGGGGAAGCTGTCCGACACCCCGAGGCTCGCCCTTCCGCAGTTGTCGCACAATGCTGCGCCTTGCAGGAGCACCGTTTTGACTGTTCCCTCACCTATTGAGCGGAGTTCCGCCCACTGAACGGTCATGTGAGAGTGCCGTTCACAAAACGGACAGTGCGTGGAAGTCATGACGAAATCATGGCACCTTCCCATGACACTGGTGGTAATAGCGCTCGGCGACCACCTCACGGTATGGCCGTTCGGTATTGTTCGAGCGTGAGCGAGAGTGAGCCATCGAAGCGACGCCTAGGCACTGGCTGGGAGATAGTCCTTGGTGCCATCGTGGGTGCCGTTCTCGGCTGGCCCATCAACAGGGCGCTGGATGGCTGGGCAAACGAGAGCAAATTGCCCGCAATCGTCTACTTCCTCGGTTACGTCATCGGGATTGCGTTCGTTCTATTGGTGATGACCTTTTTCATCAAGCGTTGGCGACGCGCGATCTGGGGCCCAGTCGGGCGCGGCTTGAAATGGCTGTGGTCGTGGCATCCGGTAAGTGCGCGGCGCTTGGAGGCCTCGCAGGAGTTGGATCGCCTCCGGATCCTCCTGGAGCTGCCGACGACCATCCGAAAGGTGATCAGTGACGATAAGGAGTCACACGATCAGATGATGGAGGTCATGGAGCGGATAGTCGAGCAGCGCCTCGAAGCTAGGCGCGGCAAAGCTGAGACATCCGCCCCCGAAACGCCACAGCCTCCGCTTCCACGTCCCCGATGGACAGTCCGAATGGACAAAGGCACCTTCACAGACTTTCGCCTCATCAATGCCGTGCCGAGAAGCATCGCTCGCGAAGTACGCATCGAGGGCGACATGGATTGCAGGATTACCAGCGCGGGAGCCTGGGAGGACCTGTCGGGCGAAAACAGCGGCGCCTTCTCCGGGGACCTCTCGCAGAATGCGGCCGAGGCGGGTGTGTCATTCACCATCTATTGGTATGACGAAACAGGTGCAATGCGGGACGATCGGTATTTCCTCGCAGGCCACGAGATTGCGTACGCCCAGCCGTTCTGACCGCCTGTCTGTATAGGATCCACAGACGCAAAAAGGGAACCGCTGATATCGACTACCGACCAGGTGCCCTCGGTGCATCAGTGGGCGTGCTGGGGCCTACGCGAGCGCGTGTAGGCCAATTCCTCCAGTAACTCGTGACATGCGCCGTCAATGATCTGGAAGACGGCTTCGTAGTCTTCTGTCGAACCGCCCCAAGGATTCGGAATGTCCTCGCCTGCGAGCAAGTGCAGGCGGCTTCGCTCCTCGTCGTTGCGAGCGAAGTTCCGCAGAGTCCGGGCCACAGATTCGTCACTCGCGAGCACCAGGTCGCATGCGTCGAACCAGCTAGGCCAGAAACGGCGTGACGAGTGCGTCAAGTTCGTGTAGCCATGCCCTCGCATTACTTCTGCCGAGCGGGGATAGAGCGGCTGACCTTGCATCGCGCCGATTCCCGCGGAGGTAACTCGGATGCGATCAGACAAGCCGGCCTCTTTGACGAGGTTGTAGAAGATGATTTCAGCGGTTGGCGACCGGCAGATGTTGCCGTAGCAGACGAAGCAGACGCTCATTGTCTTTGGCACTGGCGCAATCGCCTCGCGCAGTGCTGGCCACGCAGCGGCGAAGCTAGGATGCAGCTTGCCTCCGGCGACAACTTCGAGCGGCACCCATTCGAGAGCACTCGATTCCCAGTCTGAAACACGAGCCTCGACCGAGCCGACAGTCTCGGCGATGACGGTTGTGTAGGACCACCAGCCGAGGTCGGCAACATGCTCCGAGATGATCGAGACAGCGTCGCGTTCGATGCCGGCCTCTTCTCGCGCCTCGCGAAGCGCGGCATCGACCGCGGACTCGTTAGCACGGCGAACGCCGCCAGGTATGGACCACGTGCCACCGTTCTGGATGAGTGCGGATCGGCGTTGAAGCAGCACGCCGTGCTCCGGGTCGTGCAACAGAAGGCCGGCTGCACCGTATCTCCCCCACCTAACCTCACCGTTGGGACCGCGCACCCAGCCGTCGCCGCTATCGCTGCCCATCAGAACTCCCGGACAATGTCGAGGCCGGTCGTGTCGATCAAGAGCTCCGGTGCCATGGTGGGCAGTTCGTCCGGGTCGTAGTAGAGCACGGCACTGAGCGGCACCCTGTCGATGCGCCACACTTGGCCGTCTGGAACGACATTTGCGAAGGCTTGGGCGTAGCTCCGCTTCGGCGTCCAAGAAAGCCCGTTCTTGTGGTCCTCCCGTTGCGTTCCGCGCCAGAGGGTGATCACGTGTTCGGCACTTGGACGGCGCTTGAACATATGGCCGTCCGGTCCGACCAAAGCGCGGAACCGCGCTACCCACTCGTCACGTGACGCGAGGGTGAGCGCTCTGGTGGTCGGTGACCAGCTCGCGTGATAGTCGTACACAAGCGCGAGTAGGTCGTCACCCTTCAGTCGCATCGCGGCCGACACGACACTCGGCATGACCTCGCTCACCGTTTGTGCCGGTCTGCTCGGTGTGGCTAGGTGCCTGCCGCTCATGACTGCACCGGTTGGCTGATCTTCGCCGTCGAGCACACCTTCGCGAGGTTCTGTCGGGACCAGGCACGGCCTGACCGGGTGAGATGGCCCTCGTTGTTGAGGACCGTTGCTGCGGCATCGAAGGACATACCGTCGCGGCCGACCAATTCATCGATGCGGCGAAGAACCCTCTGTTCCTCGCGGTCGGGCCCGTCCTTCGTGTACCCGAACCGGTACTGCCCTTCGGCCTTCCCACCACCGGCCTTCTTCTTGCGACGCCCAGCCATCATGCGTGCGGTGATCATCGACCTGTCCAGCTGGGCGACTGCACCCAACACCTGGCGAATGAAGGTACGCATTGGGTCGTCGGGATCGTCGGCCAGGATCACGCCGTAGTTGGCGGCGTACACCACTGCACCTACCGTCCATGCCCTGTTCAGTAGTGCCTCTTGTACCGTCAAGGTGCGGGCAAGCCTGTCTATCGAGGCGAAGACCACAACGTCGGCGTCACCTTCCTCGATCATCACCAACGCCTGTGCGTACTGAGGTCGCTCGTCGGTCTTGCCCGTGGTTGCTGCCTCGTGCAGCACAGCGACTACCTCCATGCCCATCTGCGCGGCGTAGGCACGACACTGGTCCTCCTGCACCTTCGGTCCTTGCCGGTCTACCTGACTCTCGGTTGAGGTCCGCAGGTAGACCACGGCACGTTGCCTCATGGCCCCTCCTTCGATCGTTCGAAGATATGTTCGATAGTTCAATTATCGAACTCCATGCAAACGTATGCAACCGTTTTGGGCAAAGCGGTTTCGAAGCCCTATATGACCCTCTGACGCGCCTGACGGTCTAGCGATATCGACACCCGACCTCGACCTAACGTCGCCTCAGTGGGCTGCCTGATGCCTACCCGGGTACAGCGCAGCCCGACCTCAACAGGCACTGTGACGTACCAGGTCGAAGCCGGGCTTCAAATTTTCACGCCGCTTTTGCGCGTCTCGCACTGTCAAACGAACACCCCAACGCGAACGACGCGAGCTGTCATTCAAGGGTTAGTCGTCCATGGGTTCAGTCGTCAGCTGAGGTACTGATGCAGCGGTGAGTCGCAGCCCTCCCTCTCACACGTCGATGCCTCCTGGTAGAAGTGACCCTCATCGAGGATCGTCGTTACAGCGTCGAGGATCTGCGTGGCCGCCAGGTATTGGCGTGCTTCGATGCACTCCCAGACGGACGGTAGCTCCAGGTCGTGCGTCTCGCGCAGCGTTTCGGCACGGACCATCAGGTCAAGCCAATCTCGCATCGAGGGACCGGCCGGAGCGAGCGGACGAGCTGGGGTGGTGCCTGTTCTTCGCGAGGTGAGTGTGGTGGTCATGTTCTTCCCTTTCGTTTGGTGCTGGTTCTCTGGTGGTGGTTCTGTGGTGGTTCTGGGCCGACTGGCCCTAGAACCAGTTCCCATGGCTTCGCAGGAGGTGGTTCTGGGAGGTGGTTCTGTGGTTCCCCTAGAGGGAAACCCTTCAGAACCACCTCCAGAACCACCCCCTCAGCGCTAAGCCCGCTGGTCCTAGAACCACCACCAAGTGGTCCTAGAACCACCTAGAACCACCGTCAATCGGTGTCTTGGACTGCCCATTGGCGGCCCGCGTCAGTGACCTCCGTCCCTGTTGTGCGACCTCGCGAGTCGGTCTGGAGTTCCAGGTAGCCGAGCGAGGCGAGCGTTTCCCGCAACTGGGTGAATGTCTCGTGGCCGATCTCCAATTCCTTCTTGAGCTTGTTCGCCGACGCTCGGGGATCGGCGATCATCGCGAGAAGCAGGATGCGCGCCGCACCGTTCACATCCCCGAAGTGCGCCGTTGCCGCGGCTGCGATCGGCTCCACCTTCTGGACGTAGACGCTGTGGCCGGATGAGACCGTCTGGAAGGTGATCGGCTCGAACTTGGCCGCGAACTTCTGTTTGACGTTCGTGATCTTCATGTTGTCCACCTGCATCACCACGTCCAGCGCCTGCCTTTGACGAGACGAACCCCGTTCTCGCGACTTGTCCCATCCGGTGTGATGGACCAGGCCGACCGCTGCACCGGTTGCATGGGCGATGCGCTGGATCGCTCGCTTGACGACCGTGAAGTCCTTGGCACGGTCTTCGTCCCCGTTCGGCATGTGGTCGGCCTGGGTGTCGAACACGATCAGCCGCCACTCGGTGTCGGGGAAATGCTCGGCGCGGTACGCGGCCAGGTCTTCGATGATGGTGTCGATGTCAGCCTCGCTCATCACGTCGAGCTGTTCCTCAACGGACCACACAACGTGCTCGTCGGATGACTCCCGGTGCCCGATCCGCCAAGCGTCTATCCGTTGGCCGGCGTCTGCACCTCCCTCCCCCAGGATCAGGGCGACCGCTCCCGGTGCCAATACCTCGTGGCCCATGAACGGCACGTTGTTGGCGATCGACATCGCGAGGTCGAGGACGATGAAGGACTTGTACGAGCCTGTCTCACCGAACATCTGGAACAAGGCACCTTCAGGCATCACGCCCTCTACCAGGAACGGCACTTCCGGGCGTTCGCGCAGATGCGCGGATGTTGTCAGGTTGAGCCTGGGCCGCTCAGACTCGCTTGCCGAAACGGCGCTACCCATCTTTCGAGCCGCTTCTTCGGCAAGCCACCGGATGGCACTGGGCGTTGGCTCTGCGTCGCTCATGCTCGGTCCTCCCGCCCGCGGCTGTGTGTGAAGTCCGACGCATTCCGTCGGCGCAAGCGCCTCACGGGCTTCTCGACGTCGGTTCCGACCCACGATGAGAGCGTGCAGAGGTTCGCTTCGTACTCAGAACTCACGAACTCATACGCGCTCCGCACGCACTTCTCGGCGTGAGGCCAAGGGAACGTGTCATGCCCGGGTGTCGCCTCCCAGATGACGTATGCGAGCGCCCACACCTGTGCCTCTGCATCAGCATCGAGGCCGAGCTTCGACCACCAGCGACAGGCAAGCCGGTGCATGAAGTCGTCGCGAGCGCCCATCGGAAGCCCGTCACGCATCGCGACTTCTTCGGATGGGAGGTCGGCACCTGGCGACGGCGACCCTCCCCCGACGCCGGTCCGAGGGGTTCTCCACTGGCGAATTGCCTGAAGCAACTGTTCGGGCGCGAAGGGGATGTCTCTCAAATCACCGCGTAGCAGCTTGTAGGTGCGCTCTCCGTCGGTTCCCTCGCGCACGGTGCCCGGTGCAGCGACCTGATGACCACCGTCAGCCTTCACATCGAGGTGCGGCATCCACGGCACCTTGCTGTCGAGACGCCCCTTATACCGGAAGTACAAGTGCGCGCCGGAGTACGTTTGTACGAGCGGGAGGTTACTGAGGTCGATCCCGAGGTGCTCTTCGACGTCGATGAGCGAAAGATAGCCACGCTGGTCCCACGGATCGATGTAGTCACCGGCGCTGTCCTTCGGCATCTTGCAGTCGATGTCGAGTACCCCGAGGCCGTCGCCTGTCAGAACGCCAAAGTTGCAGCCGCGGATTTCCTCCCGCCAGTCACGCCACTGGTCAGGGTCGGCACTCGCTCGGCGCTGCCATTCCTTGATCGCCGGTCGGTTGGTGCCCCGGATGAGAGGCAGAAACCGTAGCGGTTTACTCTCGAACATACGTTCGATACCATCGCTATTGCGAAGTGGTGCTCGTGTTTTCTCTCCGGGGCCGTCCTGATACTTGCTGGTCGGGGCGGCCCTTTCCTCATGCGGCGTCATTGTCGTCAACCTCCAGCGCGTCGAGAACCGCGATCAATCGGTCGATGGCGTGGTCGGGCAATTGGGCAGTCGACGCCGGCCGTTGCATGCCCGACATCACTCGCCCGCTTCCGAGTCGGCCTTCTTGGGGCGGCCGACCGGCGGTGGCCAGTTGTCGACGTAGGCCAACATCTCTGGGTCGAACATGACCTGGTACGGCATGTCATTGCAGATCTTGCTGAACATCCGCAACTCGTCAGGGGTGGGATACGTGAGGCCCTTGATGATGTTCCGCACATGGATGACGGACGTCCCCATGGCGTCGGCAGCCTGTTGCTGCGTGACATCGTTGAGCTTGAGAAACCGCGCTACTTTTTGGCGCGTTCGCGGGAGTGCCACTGTTGGAGTCCTTTGGACCAGGACGCATGAGCGTCAACCAATCCGCGGTACTTCGGCCCTCGGTATGCTTTCTCTCCGAGCAGTTTTGCCTGGTGCCGTATTCGTCGGCCCTCCAGCGGTACTGTCGCGCGATGCGCGAACAGTTATTGATATTGTATCTGCCAAGATACTTTTTGGCGAACCTTTGGCGGAATTCGCATCTGAGGCGCTGGGCGATCAAGCGATATCGACAATCGAACTCGCGAGGTAAGCGCCTCAGATTCGCCCAGGACGCTTCTCCGGGGTCAGTCCTCGCTCGTCCCCGACTGATCGCGCGCGTAGGCGTCGGCGTCGCCCAACGTGCGGAAGACTTCGCACAGGCATTCGCGCATGGCATGCGGGGCGTTCGGGCAACCGGGTGAGGTTGCAACGTGGTTGACCCGGCCGTTGGTCGATGTGATGGTCCGGTGCCGCCATGTTGCAAGGTCGTCGGTCATGCGACGCGCGGCTTTCGCGGCTGCTGGTCGTTTGACGTGTCGGGCCGGAGGTAGCGATCCTCGAGGTTGCGTCGGGTGGCACTGGGCGGTGCCGACTTATCAGCCAGCGGTTTCCATGCTGGATTGCGGTCCGGTGAGAACTCGGACTCTGGCGGTCTCTCGTTGCCCATGTTGGTTCCTACTTGCGCCGCGGTGGATTGGCTGACCCGCGGACAATTGGCGTGTCGAAGCTGAGAACGTTGCTGAGGTCTGTCGGCTCGAACTCTTCGACCACTTCGGCTTCTTCAAGTTCTCCCATCGTTGGCTGCGCAGGCGTGACCCCCTCCGCCTGTTCAAGCACCCAGTCGGGTACACCGCGATTGACCTGCGTGACGTTGGTTGTGACTTGCTGAAGAACGACGGCCCACGGTGGCGTCTCGACCTGGACGTGGGAGTTCTTGCCGAAGCCAGGGACGCGATCAAGGATGGCGACTGCCGTCTTGACCTTTAGAGCGTCATCGGTGTTCTCGTCCAGCATGATGTCCCGGAGCGTGATGATCGCGGGTAGCGCCGTCTGATCCAGCAGGCGCGCAGCCTTCGCCTTGGCTTGCTTCGATGCACCACCATGCGTTCGGCAGACGGTTTGCCCGTTCATGGCGTGCTTCTTGCACTGCTCGCCCGAGCGGGTCGACCTAGCGTGGCACTGTGTCATTGGGACACCGCCCTCTTCTCCAAGATGTAGTAGTCGGCGCAGGTGCCACAGAGGTCGACCTGGACGACGTGCTCACCACAGGGCACCCAGAAGGGAACCGTTTGGCTCGTAGGTATCCGGCAGGCGCAGCAGTAGCGCTGCGGGAAGTTGTCCTTGACCGGTGCCGACCCGACTCGCGTATGCTCCGCCGAACCGTCCTTGGCGAACCCTGGGCGAAGGCGAATCACCGGCACGGTGCCCTGCACTTCGATGTCGCGGTCGACACAGCTGAGTGCGGTGTGGATGCACGCCTGGATGTTCTCATTCAGCCGCAAGACGCTGTTCTCTCGCGGCGCGAGACTCCGGGCCTCGCGGAACGCGGCCTCGGCTTGGTCAGCTTCGGGAGTGTTCCAGCTCGATGCGTCGATTGACGCGTGCAACGCCGCACTCTGGCGCGCGAGTTCGGCGGCATCGGAATTCGTGTCTGACATGGTCTTGCCCTCCAGTCCTTTGCCCCGAGTGGATTGATTGAAGGGGCGTCGCCGCGGGGGCAAGCGCGCGACGACGCCCCGGAGTTGGGCGGCTTAGGCGAAAGGGGTGAGACATGCCCAGGCTGAGCAAGCTCCGGAGCCGCCCGGTTTGTTACGGCCAGACAGGAGCGACGTAGCTTCCGGAGACCTTGATCTGCATGACGGCTGCGGCACCGCGGTTGCGAACACCGACACCGAAGCCCCGCTCGTAGTTCGACTCGATCAGCGGGTAGTACCCCCGGCCGGGCAGAAGGCGAAGACCCTGGCTCTCAGCCTTCGGGTGCTGCCGGAAGGCAACCGGGTTGCGGGGGCTGTTCGCTCCGGCGGTGCCGAGCGCGAGCACGTAGCCAGCGGGGATGTAGTACGACTCGAAGATCCATGCGTCGCCGTAGCTGCCGATGAGCGGGATGCCGTTGAAGTCGGCAGGTGCCTGGTCTCCGACGATCGACTGATCGGTGAGGTAGGCGGGCGCAGTCACGGACGGGATGAAGTCGAAAGGCGCAGTGGCGGCGTTGGCCGGGTCACGGCGCAGACCGCGGATGACCGCGCCTTCCTGGGGGTTCACCATCACGATAACGCGCTCGCCGTTGACCGGCAGGCCGTAGCCGTGGTGCTGGATGTGCTCGGTGAGGTCGCGAAGATCGCCGCCGTCGACAGTCGCAGCGCCGGACACGAGGTAGTGGTTGTGTCCTGCGCTGAAGGTGCGGCCTGCGAAGGTCGGCGGAGTGTCATCGCTCTGGCCCGAGTACAGCGAGTAGATCTGCACGCCATTCTCGTTCACGTCGCGATTGCCGAGGACGCTCGGTGTGGTGAGCGCCGACAACGTCTTGCGGAACAGGAGGCGGTTGTCGGCCTCCAGCGCAGCGCTGTGGTTCACATCGACCTGCGCCTGGTTGGCATCGCGCAGGAACTTGCGCGTGTATCGAGTGGCGGTGTCGTACCACTCAAGCGGGAACCCGACGAGGTAGCCCTCGGGCGCGGCACGGCCGGCCTTGCCCACACCGAACGCGGATGCCAGCTCCAGGTCGAAGCTCCCGCCGTCGAGAGGCAGGGTGTCCTGCGCATCGACGGTGTCGAAGGTGAAGAGCCGCGAAATCAGGTTGCGGTTCTGGTTGTTGACGGTCAGCGACGCCTGATATTCACTCCAGATGGAGTTCAGGTTGACGCCGTCGATCGTCTGGGTGAGTGCATCAGCACCCACGTTGAAGCCGCGGTCGGCTCCGGTGATGTCGCGGAACAGGGTGACGTTCACGGCAACTCCTAACGGTCAAGTGACGAGAGGCGCGACCGCTGGTCTGCGCTGGGTCAACCTGACTTGCGGAGTGAAGCAAGAATGCTCTAGAACTCGACGCTCGCAGGCTGACAATTGCCACTGGCAATTGCCGCGATTGATTCAATTGGTATCACATTCGATACTCAGATGCACCCAAATACAAGGGTTACTTTTTGCACCTTCGACTCGTCGAGGAAGAGAACGCCGTGCGTCGCCCGGACGATCGCTCCAGGCTTTATCCGCCCGCTCCCCCCGCCGATCAGCGACACCGCCGAGGCCGTGTGATGCGGAGCCTCGAAGGGCGGCCGGCGCACCAGCTCGGCGCCCACACCGAGGCCTGCGAGCGAGCGGATGCAGGTCGCCTCCAACGCCTCGGCTCCAACAAGGTCGGGAAGGAGCGACGGCAGTCGCCGGGCGAGCATCGTCTTGCCTGCGCCGGGCGGTCCGACCATGGACAGATGGTGCCCGCCGGCCGCTGCGGCGACCAGAGCCTCCACCGCTTCGTCGTTTCCGCTGACCTCGGCCATGTCCGGCTCCGCCGCTCGCCGCAGATCGGCAGTCGCCGGCATCACCGGCTCCTCGTCGACCGGGTCGAGCTGTGCCCCGTGGAGGATCGCCGCCGCCCGGAGACCCGTCACCCCCACTACCTCGATCCCGTCGACGAGACGAGCCTCCTCGGCGTTCCCGGCCGGCACCACGACGCGGTCGAATCCGGCCTCGCGCGCGGCGAGCACAGCGGGAAGCACACCGGGGACGGGTCTCAGCCTCCCGTCCAACCCGAGCTCACCCAGATGAACAGCGCGTGCGGCGGACTCCCCCGGCACGGCCCCGGCCGCCGAGAGAGCAGCGATGGCGATCGCCAGATCGAAGCTGGAACCCTGCTTGGGGAGCGCAGCAGGCGACAGATTGACCGTCAGCTTCTTCTGCGTCAGCGAACACCCCGCGTTCACGGCCGCCGCCCCTACGCGCTTACGGGATTCGCCGAGAGCCGTGTCCGGGAGACCGATCAGCACGAAGGTCGGCAACCCGGCCGAGATGTCGGCTTCGACCTCCACGACGTGGCCTCTGACCCCGTCGAGGGCGATGGCGAAGGTACGTGCGAGGGCCATCAGACGATCCCTTTGAGGTGCTCGACCACTGGCCGGTCGGTCCAGGCATCGGTCACCGCGATCGCGTCGATGCGCACGTCGACCGATCCCGGCCCTCGCTCATGGCACCACGCTGCCGCCAGACGGCGAAGCCGGGCAGCCTTCTCGGCGGTGATGGCCTCGAATGGATGGCCGAACGCCAACGACGACCGCGTCTTCACCTCCGCGAACACCATCGTGCATCCGTCGCGCAGCACGAGGTCGAGTTCGCCCGAAGGGCAACGCCAGTTGCGGTCGATGAGGGCGTACCCCCGCTGTTGGAGCCAGTCGGCCGCAACCTGCTCGCCGCGCCGGCCCAATTCGTCTTTCAGTGCCATGTTTTCCTCCTCCTCCAGCCTGGAGGAGCGGAGAAAACGGGAAGCACGGAGTCACGAATCTGTGGAGAACCACCGATCGCCCGTGGACTGTGAGCAGATCACAGATCACCGAGCACAGATCACTCGTCGAGCGCGAGCTCCTTGGGCAGCTCGAACTCCTTGGAGGAGAGCTCCTCGATGTTGACGTCCTTGAACGTCAGGACCCGGACGGACTTCACGAAACGGTCGGCGCGGTAGACATCCCACACCCAGACATCGTTCATCGTCAGCTCGAAGTAGAAGTCGTGCTCGGTGTCGCGGCGCACGAACTCCACCTCGTTCGCCAGATAGAAACGGCGTTCCGTCTCGATCACATACTTGAATTGCGAGACGACGTCCCGGTACTCGCGATACAAAGCCAACTCGACCTCACGGTCGTAGTCGTCGAACTCGTCCTCATCCATTGTTCGTCAAGTCTATGCCGTAAGCGCGACGAGTGTTCCGGCCGCCTCCAAGCTGTGGATGAGTGAGTCGATGCGGACGCTACTCGAGGACGTCGATCAGGGCCGGCTGCTTCAGCCAGGTGAGCCGGTGGAGGGCGCTCGGGCCGAGCTCCGCGATGGCGGCGAAGTGCTCGGGTGTGGAGTATCCCTTGTTGCTCGCCCAGCCGTAGCCGGGGTAGTCGACGTCGTGAGCGATCATCATCCGATCGCGATGCACCTTGGCGATCACGGACGCAGCGGCCACAGACGCGCAGTCGCGGTCCGCCTTGATGCGCGTCACCACCTTCGCCGGCCGCATCAGCACGGGATTGAGGTAGTCGTAGTTCCCGTCGAGGATGAGCGTGCTGTCGTGCACGGACGCACCCTGCTCCTCCAGCTGCGCCAGAGCGCGCGCGCCGGCCAGCCCGAGACAGCGCATGATGCCGAGCGCGTCGACTTCCTCCGAGCTCGCCAGTCCGACCGCGTGGTGCATGGCCCACTTGCGGCACAACGGCTCCAGGGACTCCCGGACCGGCTCCGGCAGCAGCTTGGAATCGCGGAGCCCCGGTGGGATGCGCTTGACCGCGGTGTCGATGACGACCATCCCGACGGCGACCGGTCCGGCGAGAGCACCGCGGCCGACCTCGTCCACGGCGACGATCGAGGTCACGCCCTCGCGGTAGAGGGCCTTCTCGAACCGAAGCGTCGGAGACACCGGAGTCATCATCGCGGTCGGCGCTCCCCTCATCCATCGAACGTGTCCGAGGACTCCAGGATAATCGCTCGGCGGCAGCATCCACTCAGGAACGACCGAGCTCCCGGTCCGAAGGACGGACCGGGAGCTCGGGATGCTGTGGGAGCGGAGCTCAGTGCTCGCGCTTCTCCTTGATCTTCGCCTTCTTGCCGCGGAGCTCGCGGAGGTAGTAGAGCTTCGCGCGACGCACGTCACCGCGGGTGACGACCTCGATCTTGTCGATGACCGGGGAGTGCACGGGGAACGTGCGCTCGACACCCACCTGGAAGCTGATCTTGCGGACCGTGAAGGTCTCGCGGACGCCTTCGCCCGAGCGGCCGATGACGACGCCCTGGAAGACCTGGACACGAGAGCGGGTGCCCTCGATGATGTTCACGTGCACCTTGACGGTGTCGCCGGCGCGGAAGTCCGGGATGTCCTGCTTGAGGGACGCGGCGTCGACCTGATCGAGGATGTGCATGGCTGTTCGCTCTCTGTACCCGCCACGGGTCGGGGACGGACTCTGGGGCCGGCTCCGTTCAGGAGCGACGGCCGTCTGGGTTCGGTATGCGGTGTCGCAAGAATGCTGGCTCCCCTGTGGCAGAGCGCGGCCGCGGCACAAGGGTCAATTCTGCCATGACCGGCCCCTGTTTACCAAAGCGGCCGGACGCGGGCTCTCGGCCCTAGTCGCCGTCGCGGTGCTCTTCGACGACGATGTACTCCCCGCCGTCGATGGCGCCGCTCCGCGCAGCACCGGCAGGCCGCCCCACGGGACGCTGCTGCGCCGCACGTTCATAAGCGGCGAACGTGTCCTGGACGCGCCTCCGTGTCTCGCGCAGCAGCTGCCACAGCGACACCCAGAAGGTGGCGACGAACAACAGGACGCCCACGACCGCGAGCCATTGCGTGACCCCCTGCGGGAAGAAGCCGAACGCGATGATGGCGAGGTGCCACGCGCCGAACAAGCCGACGTCGTACCAGGAGACGGCGCGACTCTGACGCACGCTCCGCCGCGCCATCACGATGCCCCCGAGGACGAGTGCGGCGACGAACAGGAACGGGCACAGCAGCAGCAGGCCGAGGAACGACCATCCGCTCCCCTGGTTGAAGGCGGCCCAGCCGATCAGCAGCCAGACCGGGAGGACCACGGCGGACGGGAAGAGCCACCAGTAGAACGCCTTGCGGATGAACACGGCATCAGCGTAGCCGCCGGCGCCTGTGCCCCGGCTGCAGGTTTGCCGCATGCCGACCTGCGAGACTGGAGTCATCATCCGGAACAGAAATGGAGCACCCGTGATCGAGCTGAGGACGCCCGCCGAGGTCGAACAGATGCGCCCCGCCGGACGCTTCGTGGCGGATGTCCTCGCGCAGACCGCCGCGGCTGCTCACGTCGGCGTCAACCTCCTCGAATTGGATGCGCTGGCGCACGACCTGATCCGCCGGCGCGGAGCGGAGTCCTGCTACATCGACTACCACCCGTCGTTCGGCGCCAGTCCGTTCGGCAAGGTGATCTGCACCTCCGTCAACGACGCGGTGCTGCACGGGCTGCCGCACGACTACCGGCTGCAGGACGGCGACCTGCTGACCCTGGACTTCGCGGCCAGCGTCGACGGATGGGTGGCGGACTCGGCTGTGAGCCTGGTGGTGGGCACCCCTCGGGATGAGGACCTGCGACTCATCGAGACCACGCGCCGTTCCCTCGCCGCGGGCATCCAGGCCGCGCAGCCCGGCGGCCGGATCGGCGACATCTCGGCCGCGATCGCCGCCGTCGCCCACGCGGAGGGCTACTCGATCAACACGCAGTTCGGAGGTCATGGCGTCGGACGGACCATGCACGGCGATCCGCACATCTCCAACGACGGACGTGCCGGGCGCGGCTACCCGCTCCGCCCGGGCCTCGTCATCGCGATCGAGCCATGGTTCCTGGCGACCACCGACGAGATCTACACCGACCGCGACGGATGGACGCTGCGCAGCGCCGACGGGTCGCGCGGCGCCCACTCGGAGCACACCGTCGCCATCACCCCGGACGGCCCTCTGGTCCTCACCGCCCCCTGACCCCCGGCCAGGAGGGGCTCAGGGCAGCAGGTCGGGGCG
The DNA here is from genome assembly GCF_056755275.1 of Leifsonia sp. HAY1-4F. Lineage (NCBI taxonomy): Bacteria > Bacillati > Actinomycetota > Actinomycetes > Micrococcales > Microbacteriaceae > Leifsonia > Leifsonia sp. HAY1-4F. The sequence goes on along the minus strand of NZ_JBNDHX010000003.1, from coordinate 70,582 downwards.
GACGGCGCGCGTGCGCGCGAGCTGCTGCTCGTGGCGCCAGGCGTCGACGGCGCCATGGTTGCCGGAGAGCAGCACCGGCGGCACCTCGTGACCACGCCAGACCGCGGGCTTCGTGTAGCTCGGGTACTCGAGGAGACCATCCTCGTGGGACTCCTGCACGAGGCTCTCGGGGTTGCCGACCACCCCGGGGATGAGCCGGCCGACAGCTTCGATCATGGCCATCGTCGCCACTTCGCCGCCGTTGAGGACGTAGTCCCCGATGCTCATCAGACGCACCCGCGCACGCTTCGCCGTGTCGTCGAAGACGCGCTGGTCGATGCCCTCGTACCGGCCGCAACCGAACACCAGGTGCTGCTCCTGCGCGAGCTCCCGCGCGATCGCCTGGGTGAAGACTTCGCCGGCAGGCGACGGGAAGATCACGACCGGATCCGCGGCGCCCTCGAGGATGCTGTCCAGCGCTTCGCCCCACGGCTCGGGCTTCATGACCATCCCGGCTCCCCCGCCGTACGGGGTGTCGTCCACCGTCCGGTGACGGTCGTGGGTGAAGTCCCGCAGGTCGTGCACGCCGAGCTCGATCAGGCCGGTCTGGCGCGCCCTCCCGAGCAGCGAGATGTCGAGAACATCGAAGAAGGTCGGGAAGATCGTGACGATGTCGATGCGCATCCCTGAAGTCTAGAAGGGCACCCAGGATGCGACCGCCGGGCTACGCGGGGACGACAGCGAGTTCGCGGTCGCGCGGCACGAGGGGGGTCGCGACGGCCGGGCACACGGCGACGACCGCGAAGGCGATCGGGTAGCCGAGCCAGCCGATGAGCGCCCCCACGGCCGGCCCCACGACGGATGCAGCCAGGAACTGGCCGGTGTTCTGCGCGCCCAGCGCACGTCCCGACCAGAACGGGCCAGCGATCTCGGCGACGGACGTGTACGCGAGGCCGTTGTCGGCGACGGTCACGATCGCCGCGACGATGAGGATGACGGCCGCCGCAACCGAACCGAGAGCGGACGCCGCGGCCATCAGCAACATCACGCCCGCGGCGGACAGCGACACCCAGCGCAGCGGGCGCAGGCGGCTCCCGACCCGGTCGCTCAGCACGCCGACCCCGATCCTGCCGACAGCGCCGGCGAACTGGCTGAGTCCGATCACGAGGCCGGCCGCCAGGGACGAGAAGTGCAGTTGGGAGACGAGCCACACCAACCCGAACGTCGACACCGTGAACTGGGGAACCACGAGCAGCATCGAGACGCCGTGGATCCGCCACAGCAGCGAGGTCTCGCGGTACGGCTGCCACACGGTCTGGGGATGTGCGCCCTCCTCGCCCGCGACGCCACGGGCAGGGCGCGGCGGGTCCACGATCCCGAACGCACAGAGAACCGCCGACACCCCGCACAGCACGGCCGGCACGACGAGCGCCGCAGCGATCCCTCCCGTGGCGGCGAGCACGGGGACGCTGACCGCCGCGATCGCGACCCCGAGCGGCTGGGACATCTGCCGGATGCCCATGGCGAGTCCCCTCCGCTCCTTCGGGAACCAGCCGATGACAACGCGCCCGCTCGCCGCATTGGGACTGCCCGACGCCATCCCGCCCACCAGGAACAACGCACCGAGAGCGATGTACGAATCGACGAACATGGCGGCGAACGCTGCCAGGGCGGTGACCGCAAGGCCGCAGGAGATCACCCAGCGCTCGCCGATCCGGTCGCTCAGCGCGCCCCAGGCGATGAGGGTGAAGACCAGCCCGAGCGTGGGGGCCGACGCCAGCAGGCCCGCCTGCGCGAGGCTGAGCCCACGTTCGGTGTGCAGCAGAGGGATGAGGAACGCGGGTGTGGACACGAACACGGTGGAACTGGCCTGCGCGAGCACGCCGAAGGTCAGCATCAGCCACGGGCGGGGACGGCGGTCACGGCTCATGGGTATACTCTAGCGGTATACCGAACTGGTATACCAAGGGAGGATCATGACAGTGTCAACGAGCGGGACGGGGACGTCCGATCTCCCTCCGGCATCCCGCGGCCCCGAGTCGTCCGGCGTATACGCCCGGCTTCGGGCCCAGATCCTCGACCTCGACCGCGTCCCTGGATCCCGGCTGACCGAGCGCGGGCTCGAGACCGAGCTCGGGGCATCCCGGACCCCGCTGCGCGCCGCGCTCATGCGGCTCGAAGGGGAAGGCCTGGTCGCCCGGGACGGGCGCGCATGGCAGGTCTCCCCCATCGACCTCGGCGAGATCGCCCAGCTCAGCGAGCTTCGGGATGCGGTGGAGACGGCGGCGGCGCGCCTCAGCTGCGCGCGTGCCTCAGACGCGGACATCGCCGCGCTGGCCGCCCAGCTGGACGGCTTCGACCCGGGTCGGCCCACCGATGAGGCGGTGCACGCCGGGACCGAGTTCCACGTCCGCCTGGCTGCGCTCTCGGGGAACGCGTTCTTCGCGGACGCCGTCGACTCGGCCATGACCCGGCTCGCGCGATCGCGCTGGCTCGTGGTCCGAAGCGAGGAGCCATGGGAGGAGCACCGCGAGATCGTTCGCCGCGTCGCCGCGAGACAGGCGGACGATGCCGCCGAACTCATCCATGAGCACATCGTCGGCACGCACGCACGGCTGCTCGCGGCGCTCGGCGCGGACGCCCGAATGCTTCGCGGCCGCGGTCTCGCGATCGTCGGATGACGAAGAGGGCGACCCCTCGGGGTCGCCCTCTCAGTTCTCGTCGTCCGGTGTCTCGGCCGGCTCGCCGTCGTCCGGCTTCTCGGCCGGCTCGCCGCCAGCTGGCTTCTCGGCCGGCTCGCCGTCGTCCGGCTTCGCGTCGTCCGGCTCGCCGTCGTCCGGCTCGTCCGGCAACTCCTCGAAGAGCCCCGGAGGCGGCGTCAGTGTCACCGTCCCGGCGGCCAGGTCGACCTCCGGCACGATGGCCTTGACGAAGGGCACGAGCACTTCGCCGTCGGCGGTCGCGATCGCCAGCAGATCCTGGGCCGGCAGGTGATCGACCCGGGCCACGCGGCCGACGGTCACTCCGTCGCGTACGGCGTCGAGGCCGACCAGCTGGTGGTCGTACCAGGCGTCCTCCTCAGCGGGGAGCTCTTTCACATCCTGGCTCACCCAGAGGATCGCCTTCGTGAGCGTCTCCGCCTCGCTCCGGTCGTCGACTCCTTCGAAGAAGCCGACGGCATGACCGTTGTACCAGCGCAGCTCACGAAGCTCGAGCGTCTTGCCGTGCCATTTGGATGCGGTGGGCACCTGCAAGGTGAACACCGCACCCGGGACGAACCGCTTCTCCGGCTCGTCCGTGTACAACTCGATCTTCAAGGCGCCCTTTAGGCCGTGCGCCTTGGTGAGGCGGCCGATCCGCAACTCGGTCTGACCGGGCCGCGGGGCCACCTCCTTGCGGGGCAGTTTGTGGTCCGCCACCTCAGTCGTCGACGACGTCGACACGGACGCGCCGACCGTCGGCCAGCGCGGCCACCAGCGTGCGCAGGGCTTTCGCCGTGCGGCCGGAGCGGCCGATCACCCGGCCGAGGTCCTCGGGATTCACGCGAATCTCGAGGACCTCGCCACGCGGGGAGCTCTTGGCCACGACGTGGACGTCGTCAGGGTGATCGACGATCCCCTTGACCAGGTGCGTGAGCGCGGGTGCGAGCAAGACGTCAGGCCTTCTCGTCGTCGGCGGCGGCGTCGGCGATGGTCTCGGCCTCGGCGACGACCTCGGCTTCTGCAGCCTCTTCGGACTCGACCTCGGCCTCGACGACAGCAGCGGCAGCGGCCGTCTTGTCGGCCTTGGGCTTGAGGACCGGCTTCTTCTTCTCGTCGGCGACGAACTCGGCCTTGCCCTCGGCCACCTTGACGGTGCTGACGGCGTTCGCATCGCCCTTGAAGCGGCCCCAGTCGCCCGTGAGCTTCAGCAGCGCGGTGACCTGCTCGGTCGGCTGGGCGCCGACGCTCAGCCAGTACTGCGCACGGTCGGAGTCGACCTCGATGCGCGAGGGCTCCTCAGTCGGGTGGTACAGACCGATCTCTTCGATCACGCGACCGTCGCGCTTGGTGCGCGAGTCGGCGACGACGATGCGGTAGTACGGAGCGCGGATTTTGCCCAGGCGCTTCAGACGGATTTTGACAGCCACGATTCTCCTGTGTGAGTGGATGATGTGTCGAACTGACTGCCGCGGGCGTGGGGGCACACTCGGCAGGAGGTCTCAAGGTTCGTCCGTCGTACCGGATAGAGGGTCGGGAACGACGAACTCAACTAGCTATTCTGTCAGATACTGCCCTGCTTTGAACAATCGGACGGACGGGACGACCGCATGCTGATCGAATTCTCGGACTCCGAACGCTCCACCGTCGGCATCGAGTGGGAGATCGCCCTCGTGGACGGCGCCACCGGCGACCTGGTGCAGGTCGCCGACGAGGTCCTTCGCGAGCTCGGGACGCCCGACGGCCGGGAGCATCCGCAGATCACCCACGAGCTGCTCATGAACACGGTCGAGCTGGTCAGCCGCGTCCATCGCACGGTGCCCGCCGCGGTCGCCGATCTTCAGGAGCTGATGGGCCTCGTCCGCGATGTGACCGACCCGCGGGGCGTCGAGCTCATGTGCGCGGGGACGCATCCCTTCGCCCAATGGTTCGACCAGAAGGTGACGCCGAATGAGCGCTACGACCGGCTGCTCGACCGCACCCGGTGGTGGGGCCGGCAGATGATGATCTGGGGCGTGCATGTGCACGTCGGCATCGACTCGGTCGACAAGGCGCTGCCGATTGTCAACGGGCTGCTGACCTACTATCCGCACCTGCAGGCCCTCAGCGCGTCGAGCCCGTTCTGGGCCGGTGCACGCACGGGATACGCCTCCAATCGTGCCCTGATGTTCCAGCAGCTGCCCACGGCGGGACTGCCCTGGCAGTTCGGGACGTGGGCCAATTACGAGGAGTACGTGCAGGACCTCGTCACGACCGGCGTCGTCGAGGACCACTCCGAGGTGCGCTGGGACATCCGCCCCTCCCCGCGGTGGGGCACCGTGGAGATGCGTGCCTGCGATGGGCTCTCCACGGCCGACGAGGTCGGAGCGGTGGCCGCGCTCATCCACTGCCTCACCGATCGGATGTCGGGACAGCTGGACGAGGGCATCGAGCCGGTCACCCTCCAGCCGTGGTTCGTCCGGGAGAACAAGTGGCGCGCGGCACGATACGGTCTCGAGGCCGAGATCATCGAGGCGCCGGACGGGAGCGAGCGCCTCGTCTCGGACGCGCTGCGTGACCTCGTCGACGACCTGCAGCCCGAGGCCGAGCGGCTGGGATGCGTCGAGCAGCTCGCGGCGGTGGGGCCGATTCTGGATGCGGGAGCCAGCTACCAGCGGCAGCTCGCCGTCGCCGAGCAGAACGGCGGGAGCCTGCAGGCGGTGGTGAGCTCGCTGACCCACGAGCTGCGCAACGGCCTGACGCGCCGGCCGTAGACCCAGCGCCGCGTCGGGCACGACGGTCGCGTCAGGGCGGGACCACAAGCGCTGCTGAGACGATCCATAGGGTCGGCGCGTACCGTTGAAGCATGCTCGCTCGACGTCCCCTCGCCGCCGCGGCGACCGTGATGACGGCCGCTCTGCTGGCGCTCACCGCCCTCTCGGGCTGCGCCGCCGCCAGTGCCGCCTCGAACGCTGTGGCCGCCGCATCCACCTCGGCCACGGCCGAACATGTCGTCGTGATCGGCGACTCCATCGAGTCCGGCCTCGGGCTCGAACCGACCGAGGCGTGGCCTGCGCTCCTCGCATCCACTCACGGGTGGAGGCTGGACAACCTGAGCGAGCCGGGCGCGGGCTTCGTCGCCCCCGGTCCGGACGGCGACAACTTCTCCGCGCAGGTCGACCGGGCGATCGCACTGAAGCCCCAGCTCGTCTTCATCGGCGCCTCCGACAACGATCTCGACTCCGACGGGGCTCAGGTGGCCGCGGCGATGCAGCAGGCGGTGCAGCGGCTCAGCGCCGCACTCCCCGGCACGCGGCTGGTCGGCTTCAACGCCCTCAGCGGGGCGGCGGGCGACGACGAACTCGCGGGCGTGAACACGTCGCTGCAGCACGCGGTCCTCGCGGCCGGAGGCACCTGGCTCGACCTGGGGCAGCCGTACCGCGGCCAGGCGGGCCTCGTGCAGGACGACGGTGAGCACCCCACGCTCCCGGGTCAGCAGGCGATCGCTGCGACGGTCGCGGCGAAGCTGGAGTTGTGACGATCCGCCAGGCAGCGACCCCATGCGTGATCGCGTGACCAGACGAAACCCTCTCGCGCGGGTCACGGCTGCTGTCACCTCTGCCGTGTTCATCGCGGCGGCTCTGGTCGCCTGTACTTCGGGTGCACCGTCGCCGCCCACCGCCTCGGATGCGCGGACGACATCCGCTCCGACGGCGTCGTCGAAGCCCGTCATCGCCGCAGCCATCGGTGATTCGATCGCCATCGGCAACGGAGTGCCCGCCGAAGACGCCTGGCCGCTGCTCGTCGCCCAGCATTTCGGCTGGACCCTCAGCGACTTCGCCGAGAGCGCCGCCGGCTTCACCGCACCGGGCCTGAACACGCACATCTTCAACGATCAGGTCAGCGCGGTCATCCGCGTGCATCCCGACGTCGTCATCGTCGGAGCGACGCGGAACGACGTGTTCGCTTCACCCGCCACCTTGAGCACAGCGGCGACGGCTGCTCTCAAGCGGCTGCACGCCGCCCTGCCCCACGCCCGCATCATCGGCGTCAGCGCCCTGTGGGGCTCCGATCCGACACCCGCGGAAGTGCCCGTGATCTCGCAGACGGTGAAGGCCGCGGTGCTGGCCGTCGGCGGGTCCTGGGTGGACCTCGGCCAGCCGTTCGCCGGGCACCCGGAGCTCGTCCTCGCCGATCACGTCCATCCGACGGTCGAAGGGCAGAGGCTGCTCGCGCAGAGAGTGTCGGCCGCGATCGCGGCCCAACATGTCCGGCCATAGCCGGCCCAGGTACCACCGTCGCGACACGCCCGGGAGTGGAACACAGGGTATTCGCAGGTTCGACCGCTTAGCCTCGCTCCCGTGCGCACCCTCACCCGACGCGCCTCGCGCCCGCTCAGCACCCGGTTGCCCCTCCTCGCGCCGGCCGCGCTGACGGTCGCCCTCCTGGCCCTCGCCGGATGCTCCGCGACGCCGACCGCGCGCCCGGTCGCTGCGCAGTCCACAGTGATCGCGGCGCCCGCTGCCGGCAGCCGGACGGGAGCGATGGGTACGGTGAACGCGGTCGCCATCGGCGATTCGATCGCCTTCGGCAAAGGCGTCACGCCGGCGCAGGCCTGGCCCTCCCTGGTCGCCGCGGCGCACGGCTGGCGACTCACCGATCTCGCGGTCTCCGGCTCGGGCTTCGTCAAGGCGGGGTGGAACGGCACCACCTACCGGCAGCAGGTGGATGCGGCGCTGCGCCTGCATCCGCAGGTCATCCTGCTCGCCGCCACCCGCAACGACCGCGATGAGGATCCCGCCGTCGTGACCGCAGACGCCGACGGGATGCTGCGGGAGCTGCGTGAGAAGTTCCGCGACGCGACGATCGTCGGGATCACCGCGATCTGGGGTACCGACCATCCACCGGCCACGATGTCGCATGTGGACGAGATCGTCGGGGATGCGGTGCGCGATGTGAACGGCACCTGGCTCGACATCGGCTTCCCGCTCGTCGGCCACCCCGAGCTCGTACAGGCGGACGGAATCCATCCGAACGCGGCCGGCCAGCGGGTCGTGGCGCAGACCGTCGATTCGAAGCTGCGGCCCCTCAACCTCGCGCTCTAGCTCGCGGGAGCATGCGGGCCGACGACCGGACGGACCGGTGACCGCCTACCGACCCAGGAACTTCTGCAGGGCGGCCAGCTCCTCTTCGGACGGCCCACCCGCCGGCGCGCTCTTCGCCGCGCCACCGCCGAGACCGAAGCCGCTTCCGCCGCCCGCCGACGCACCGGCCGGCGCGACACCGGCGGCCAGCGCCGCATTCTCTGCCGCGCGCTTCGCCGGGTTGCCGGAGCGGGAACCCTTCTTCTTGTTGTTCTGCTGCTTGCGGCCACCGTAGGAGGCACCCGGGATGGGACCCATGCCCGGAACGTTCGGCACGCCGCCCTTCGCAACCGTCTTCATCATCTTCGCGGCCTGCTCGAAGCGGTTGACGAGCTGGTTCACCTCGGTGACCGTTGCTCCCGATCCCTTCGCGATGCGCAGCCGCCGGGAGCCGTTGAGGAGCTTCGGATTCGTGCGCTCCGCCTTCGTCATCGACTGGATGATGGCCTCGGTCCGGACGATCTCGCGCTCGTCGAACTGGTCGAGCTGCTGCTTCATCTGGCCGGCGCCGGGCAGCATCCCCATCATCTTCTTGATCGACCCCATGTTGCGCAGCTGCTGCATCTGCTTGAGGAAGTCGTCGAGCGTGAAGGTATCGGTCGCGAACTTCTCGGCGACCTTGCGCGCCTCCTCCTCGTCGAAGGCCTCCTGGGCCTGCTCGATGAGGGTGAGGATGTCGCCGAGGTCGAGGATGCGCGACGCCATCCGGTCCGGGTGGAACGGCTCGAAGTCGTCCAGTCCCTCACCGGTGGACGCGAAGATGATGGGCCGGCCCGTGATGGACGCGACCGACAACGCAGCACCACCGCGCGCGTCGCCGTCGAGCTTGGAGAGGACGACGCCGGTGAAGTCCACGCCGTCCTGGAAGGCCTTGGCGGTCGCGACCGCGTCCTGACCGATCATCGCGTCGATGACGAACAGCACTTCGTCCGGGTCGGTGGCCTTGCGGATGTCGGCCGCCTGCCGCATGAGCTCGGCGTCGACGCCGAGGCGTCCGGCGGTGTCGATGACGACTGTGTCGTACTGCTTGGTCTCGGCGAACTTCAGCGCGTCCTTGGCGACCTTCACCGGGTTCCCGACGCCGTTGCCGGGTTCGGGGGCGAACACCGGCACACCGGCCTGCTCCCCCACGATCTGCAGCTGGGTGACGGCATTGGGACGCTGAAGGTCCGCGGCGACCAGGAGCGGAGTGTGGCCGTCCTTGACGAGCCACTTGCCGAGCTTGCCCGCGAGCGTCGTCTTGCCGGCGCCCTGCAGGCCCGCCAGCATGATGACGGTCGGCGGACGCTTCGCGAACTGCAGCCGGCGCTGCTGCCCGCCGAGGATGCCGACGAGCTCCTCGTTGACGATCTGGACGACCTGCTGGGCCGGGTTCAGCGCCTTGTTGACCTCGTCGCTCAGTGCACGCTCACGCACCTTGCCGGTGAAGTCCTTGACCACCTCGAGCGCGACATCCGCGTCGAGCAGCGCACGGCGGATCTCGCGCACCGTGCCGTCGACATCCGCCGGCGACAGCTTTCCCTTGGTGCGCAGGTTCTTGAAGGTGTCCGCAAGACGGTCGGAGAGGGAGCCGAAAGTAGCCATGATGCAGTGATTCTATCCGGCGATATCGGCTAGTCGCCGTGAACGTCGTTCAGTCGCCCGATGTCTCCACCGCGACGACGTCGCCCCGCACATCGAACGAGACCGTCAGCAGCGCATCCGATTCGTCGGGCGCGATCGAGTAGTCGAAGGTGGCGAACACCTCGTCCTCGTCGGCATGGTCGACCTGCAGGACGACGGTGAGCAGCTGCAGCGATCGGAGGACGTCGATGGCGATGTCGCCCGAGTTGTGCACGAGGAGGTCGACGAGGCTGTCGCCGAGCTTCTCGACGTGCTCGTCGATGTAGCTCGAGGTCGCCGACTGGCGCGAACTGAGCTCGGCGACCAGTGCGTCGCGCGCCCGGGCGTCGAAGCCCTCGAGGGCCTGGATCAGCGCCGCCGCCGAGTCCAGGGCGAACTCCGGGACACGGCTCTCATCGTCGGCGAGGAGTTCGACATCGATGACCTGGTCTCCCAGCTCCACCGTGTCGTCCCAGGCCAGACCGCCGCTGGCCGTCTCGTCGATGATGCCGAAGAAGTCGTGCTCGATCGCCATGGCGTGACCCTATCCCACCAGCTGCTGGGCGAAGACGTGGGGCGTGAATCCGGTCAGGTCGTTGATCCCCTCACCCTGCCCGACGAGCTTGATCGGGATGCCCGTGCGCTCCTGCACGGCGAGCACGAAACCGCCCTTCGCCGAGCCGTCGAGCTTCGTCAGCACGAGCCCGGTCACGCCGGCGTGCTCGAGGAACGCCTCCGCCTGCGCCAGGCCGTTCTGCCCGGTGGTGGCGTCGAGGACCAGCAGCACCTCGGCGATCGGGGACTGCTTCTCGACCACGCGCCTGATCTTGGACAGCTCATCCATCAGACCGCCCTTGGTCTGCAGCCGGCCGGCCGTGTCGATGATCACGATCTCGGTCCCGTCGCGCTTGGCCTTCTCGACGGTCTGGAACGCGACGGACGCCGGATCCTGTCCCTGCTGCTGAGGGCGCACGATCTCGGCGCCCGCCCGCTCGGCCCAGGTCGCGAGCTGCTCGACCGCCGCAGCACGGAACGTGTCGGCCGCACCCACGACGACCGAGCGGTCGTACGTGCGCAGGAACTTCGCGAACTTGCCGATCGTGGTGGTCTTCCCCACGCCATTCACCCCCACCACCAGGACGATCGCCGGGCGATCGCTCAGTTTGAGGGTCGTGTCGAGCTTCGAGAGCCGCTCCTCGAGCGTCTCGCGCAGCATCCGCTGCAGGTCGGCCGGATCGGTGGTGTGGTAGCGCTCGACCTTGGCGCGCAGGTCGTCGACGACCGCTTCTGTGACGTCCGGACCGAAGTCGGCGGTGATGAGAGCCGTCTCGAGGTCGTCCCACGTGTCGTCGTCGATGGTCTTCTTGGCGAACAGCCCGCGGAGGGCGCCCGACAGAGACCAGGGGGTGCGATCAGCCATATCCATCAGCGTAGTCGGCGGATTACCGTGTGCTCATGTACGCGCTCGTGGGAGTCTCGGCGGAGCTGGCCGAGCAGCTGGTCGCGATCGAGGCGAACGGCGAGGATGCGGTGCACCAGGCGCGCACCCGGGTGCGACGCCTGCGCGGCATCCTGAGCGTGTACAGGAAGGCGTTCGACCGTGAAGCCGACCGCCGGATGCGGGCGCGGCTGAAGCGACTGGGCACGCGGCTCGGCGAGGTGCGCGATCTCGAGGTGCGCATCCGCGCGCTCGAGGACGCGATCGCACTCGTCACGAATGTTCCCTCTGACGGCTCGCAGGGCCACATTCGTGACGAATCTCTGGGTGTGGAAGGCGTGGGTGGGGAAGGTGTGGATGCGGGGGTGGTGGATGCGGTGGCGTCGCTCGCGGCGCAAGCACGGGAACGCTACGACCGCGCGTCCGACGACCTGCTGCGGCTCCTCCGGAGCCGGGGACACCGCGAGCTGATGGCGGACCTGCAGCGGTTCGCCGCCGATCCACCCCTCACCGGGGCCGGGCGGTCGCATCGACACCGGGTGACTCGAACCGCACTGAAGAAGGCGGCGAAGCGGGTCCGTCGCAGCGTGGGCACCACCCTCGAGGAGCGGCACGAGACCCGTAAGGCGGCCCGCCGCCTGCGCTACGCCGCCGAAGCCGTGATCGACGATCTCGGGCGGGAGGCGATCCGGATCGCCGCGGCGGCGGAGGCCGTGCACCACGCCCTCGGCGACCACCGCGACTTCGTCCTCCTCGCGCGCCACCTTCGCGAGACGGCGACGGGTGCCGAGATCACCGCACGGGTGGCCCGGGGGCTGACCGGTCTCGCCGAGGAGTACGAAGGACGCGCCGAGGAGCAACTGGCCGGCCTCGACGAGAAGCTCGGGGCGATCGAGCCCTGAGTGGATGCGCCGGCGTGCCTCAGCTCGCCTGTTCCTCCTCCTGCGCCACCCGCTGGCCCACGACCGCGGACACACCGTCCTGGCGCATGGAGACGCCGTAAAGCGCATCCGCGATCTCCATCGTGCGCTTCTGGTGGGTGATCACGATCAGCTGGCTGGTCTCGCGCAGGTCCTCGAAGATCGTGAGGAGCCGGCCGAGGTTGGCGTCGTCGAGCGCGGCCTCCACCTCATCCATGATGTAGAACGGGCTGGGCCGGGCCTTGAAGATCGCGATCAGCAGCGCGACCGCGGCCAGGGAGCGCTCGCCGCCGGAGAGCAGCGAGAGTCGCTCGATCTTCTTGCCGGCCGGCTTCACCGAGACCTCGATGCCGGTCGTCAGCAGGTCATCGGGGTCGGTCAGGCTGATGCTGCCCTGTCCTCCGGGGAACAGGATCGGGAAGACGCGCGTGAACGCTGCCTCGGTGTCGGCGAAAGCCGACTCGAAGATCGACTGCATCCGCTCGTCGATGTCCTCGATGATCGTCAGGAGGTCCTTGCGGGTGTTCGTGAGGTCGGTCAACTGCTCGGTGAGGAACTTGTGGCGCTGCTCCAGTGCGGCGAACTCCTCGAGCGCGAGCGGGTTGACTCGGCCGAGCTGGGACAGTTTCCGCTCGGCGGCGGCAAGGCGTTTCTGCTGGCGCTCGCGTGAGAATGGGACGGTCTCGACGGCGCGGTCCCCGATGGTGTCGGGGTCCCCGGTGGTGTCGGGGTCGCTGGCGGAGTCGTCGTCCGTGCCGGCAGCGGCGTCGGGGTTCGCGGAGGCAGCGGCGTCGGCGTCGCGGAGCTCGCGAGCCACATCGACCGGGACGGGGACATCGGGCCCGTACTCGGCGACCAGCACATCCTCCACGAGCCCGAGCTCGCTGCCGGCGCGCTCCAACAGGCTCGACAGGTGCAGCTTCTTCTCGTAGATCTGCAGCTCCAGCCCGTGCACCGACTCGGTGACGGCCTGCAGCCGCTCGCGAACGGTGTTCTCGTCGCGACGGAGGGCCGCGAGCTCCTCGTTCTGGCTGGCACGTTCGGCCTCGGCCGTCGCCAGAGCCAGGCGGGCTTCCGCGACAGAGCGATCCGCGGAGGCGAGCACGGCGGGCAGAGCGGAGATCACGCTCTGGGCGGCATCCAGCTGACGCCGGCGGATGACCGCCCGCCGGGCGGCCTCCTCGGCAGCTGCGCGCTCGGCCTCGAGGCGGCGGACGAGTGCCTCGCCGCGGGCCTGCTCGGTTCGAACCCGCTCCTTGGCCGTCTCCACGGCCAGCCGCGCCTCGACCTCGGCTTCGCGGGCCGCATCCAGCTCGCCGGACAGCGCGTCGCGGGCACTGACGTCGAGGATGGGACGCGGTCGCGATCGAGCCGCCTCCAGCTCGGACTTCGCCTTCTCGGCGCTGCGCTCGGCCTCGGCGACGCGTTCTGCTGCCTGCTCGAGCGCCCGGCTGAGCCGGTCGAACTCCGCCTGCGACGCCTCCAGCTGCACCTTCAGCCGGTTCACCTGCTCGCTCTGCGCCGCGAGCTTCGCATCGAACTCGCGGAGCGTGGCGAGCGCCGCCTGCGACTGCTCTTTGGCGACCTGGAGCACGCCGCGCTGCTCGGCGAGGGCGAACTTCGCCCGGTCGATGAGGGAGGTGACCTCCGTCAGCCGCTCCTGGGCCGCATCCCGATCGGCGATCAGCTCGATGCGGCTCTGCTTGGCGCCGGAGCCGCCGCGCAGGACGTGCTCGGTGAGCACATCGCCACCGCGGGTGATGATCGTGACCGGTCCGCCGATCCCCCGGCCGCTGAACGCCTCGAAGGCGCGCCGGGCGGCATCCAGGTCGTCCGCTATCGCCGTGAACGCGAGGATGCCGCGGACGCCGTCGGGCGCCTCCACCACACTGATCGCCGGGACGACGCCGTCGATTCCCGAGAGGTCGACCGTGGAGGCGGAGGCCGCAGCGATGACGACCTCGACCCGTCCGAGGTCGTCGGCTGCGGCGTGCGCCACGGCAGCGAGAGCAGCATCCCGGTCGTCGGCGAGCACCGCGTCCGCGAGCGTCCCCAGCGCTGCCGCGATCGCGGTCTCGTATCCCGGATGCACGCGGACGTGCTCAGCCACCAGGCCCCGGACCCCGGGAAGGCGCGCGCCGACGAGGGCGGCAGAGCCGTCCTTCTGGTCGAGCGCACGCGAAAGAGCGCTGGTCCGCGCTGCGAGGGCGTCGCGCTCCCGCTCGAGCGTGTGCAGCTCCTCGCGGAGTCGCTCGATCTCGCCCTCCGCTTCGAAGACCGTCGCCTGAGCGAGCTCGTACGCCTCGTCGAGGTCGCCCTCGCCGATGTCGGCCGTGGCCGCCTCCGCCTCGCGCGCGGCGAACTCGGCGCGCGCCCGCTCCCGGCGTTCCGTGGCGGCGTCGAGGGCGTTCTGCTGGCGGAGCACCTCTCCGCGGACGGCGGCGAGCCGTTGCGCGGCAGCCTCCGCTTGTCCGTTCAACTGGGAGATCTCCAGGTCGTGGCGGGAGACGAGGGCGCTCTGCGCGGCGATCTCCTCATCCACCGCATCCAGACGCGACCGGGCACCGCGGGTCGCCGCTTGCGCGGCCGTCCAGGCGCCTTCCGCGTCGGCCACGACGCCACGCAGCCGCTCCACCTCGTCCCGCGCGTCCTGGACGTTCTGCGGCGTGACGCTGGGGCCGGCATCGGGCGCATCCCCTTGGCTGCCGAGCAGCGCGACGCGCTGGTTCGCCAGCGTGAACAGGCTGCGGAGCCGCTCCTGCACCGATTCCAGCGCGAAGGCCGTGCTGCGGGCCGCATCCACCGCGTCGCCGACCTGCGCCTGCTCGAGCCGGGTGCGCCGCAACTGCTTCTGGCCGAGCTGCTCCTGCAGCACGATCTGCTCGCTGTGCCGCTCGGACTCGGTCCGGCCATGGTCGTCGAGCGTCCGGCGGAGCGAGACGACCTCGTCCGCCAGCAGCCGCGCCCGCGCGTCCCGCACGATGGCGGCGATGGACTGCGCCTCGCGTGCGATCTCGGCCTGATGGCCGAGCGGCTTCAGCTGCCGCCGGACCTCGCCCGCCAGGTCGCTGAGGCGCGTGAGGTTGGTCTGCATCGCCTCCAGCTTGCGCAGCGTCTTCTCCTTGCGGCGGCGGTGCTTCAGGATGCCGGCCGCCTCCTCGATGAAGCCTCGGCGCTCCTCCGGGCTGGCGCGCAGCACGGCATCGAGCTGCCCCTGGCCGACGATGACGTGCATCTCGCGGCCGAGGCCGGAGTCGCTCAGCAGCTCCTGCACATCCAGCAGCCGGCACGACTGTCCGTTGATCGCGTACTCGCTGCCGCCGTTCCGGAAGAGGGTGCGCGAGATCGTCACCTCGGAGTACTCGATGGGCAGAGCACCATCGGAGTTGTCGATGGTCAGTTGCACCTCGGCACGGCCGAGGGGGCCGCGCGTTGCGGTGCCGGCGAAGATGACGTCCTCCATCTTGCCGCCGCGAAGAGTCTTGGCGCCCTGCTCCCCCATCACCCAGGCGAGCGCGTCCACGACGTTGGACTTGCCGGACCCGTTCGGGCCGACGACGCAGGTGACGCCCGGCTCGAAGGCGAACGTCGTCGGCTGCGCGAACGACTTGAAGCCTTTGAGCGTCAGACTCTTCAAGTACACGCAGGCGAATTTACCGGACGTTCACGCGCGCGCCGCGCCGGAGCGCCGCAGACGGCGACTCAGGTTCCGCGCCCCAGACGAACGGAAACCGGGTCCTCGTCGGGCACATGCGAGTAGAGCGAGCCATGACCGTCTGGGTAACCCAGGCTTCTGAGAAGGAACACCGCCTTGTCGGGAAGCCCCTCTCCCGGAAAGAACTCGGAGAAATGGTCATCCGCTTCGAGGATCGTCACCACTCCTTACGCGGTCATCAACGCTCGGATGTCGTCGTCGTCCCGGCCTGGACGCGAAGCGTTCAGCTTCATGGCGAGCAGCGCCTCCTGCGTGGCAAGTTCGACCGTCAGGGAAGCGTCCGACAGCTCCGGCCGAGCCGTCCAGAGCGGGGGTCCGGCGTAGGCCGGATAGAGGCCCTCCGCCTCCAGATTTATCCAGTTGTCCGGCCACGCGCGCTCTCTCGCGATTCTTGCTGCGATCGCGGTCATCACCTCGCGCGGGACGAGAACGACGGCGTCGACGTCAACGGTCGATGCTCGGTCGGCGTGACCACCCAGGATCATGGCGGATCCGCCGATGATCTTGAGCGTGCCTGTCGCGCCGAGATCTGCCAGCCCCTTACGGATTCGATCGAGGCCCCACACGATGTCGTCGCGAGTAAGGATCGCCTCGCCCGCCATCAGATGCTCGCGAGTGTCGAGCGCGGGAGGATGACGCCGTGAGCCAACAGGATCGGATCGGTGTCGTCATAATGCCGTGCTGACCAGCGGTACCCGAGCGAGTCCTCGGTGATGTCCGCATACCGGCTCTCGGCCGTTACCCAGGCCGGGCTCTCGAGTCCGAGCTCCGCGAGCCGGATCTCCGCGAGCCCCGCGATCGCCGCATCGAAGTACACATCGCCCGTACTGTCTGGCTCGACCGCGAG
Source organism: Leifsonia sp. HAY1-4F (assembly GCF_056755275.1). Lineage (NCBI taxonomy): Bacteria > Bacillati > Actinomycetota > Actinomycetes > Micrococcales > Microbacteriaceae > Leifsonia > Leifsonia sp. HAY1-4F. Next base: position 54,259 of record NZ_JBNDHX010000003.1, on the reverse strand, counting down.
GCTGAGGGCCGTCGTGAAGGCGTTGCCTGCGCGGAGGTCATCCGAGAACTGGATGAGTGCGCGGAACGCTGAGGCGGCATTGCCGCCGGTCAGGCAGGATGCGATGAATCGAGCGACATCGGCCGCGGCGTTGAGCCGGCCGGGGACGGCGATCAGCGACACTCCGAGACTGTCGGCCAGGGTTTCCAGGGTCGCGGTGGTGACACCGGCCTTACCGCTCTCGTACCGGGAGATGGCGCTGTGAGCGATGCCCGAGCGCGCGGCGACCTCCTTCTGCGTCCAGCCCGCCTGCTCCCGGGCCTTTCTGAGTTGAGCGTTGAGCGACATGCCGATCACCTCACGATTAGCGATTTCACTAATCGTAGCGCGGCCGAGAGTAGTGGTCATACCCTTCGGACGCGGAAACGCGCCGGCCCGTGATGGGCCGGCGCGTTCCATGAAGGCATTGCCGGGGTCAGCCGACGCCCAGGTACGCCTCCTTGATGGCCGGGTCGGCCAGCAGTTCGCGGCCCGTGCCGGCGTGGGTGATGTAGCCGGTCTCGAGCACGAAGGCGCGATGTGCGCGGGCCAGCGCCTGGTTGGCGTTCTGCTCCACCAGCAGCACCGTGGTGCCCTGCTTGTTGATCTCGGTGACGATGCTGAAGATCTGGCGGATGAACTGGGGCGCCAGTCCCATCGACGGCTCGTCGAGGAGCAGAAGGCGCGGACTCGACATCAGTGCACGACCGATCGCGAGCATCTGCTGCTCGCCGCCGGACATGGTGCCGCCGACCTGCGTCTTCCGTTCGGCGAGGCGCGGGAACAGCGAGAAGACGCGGTCGAAGTCCTCGCCCATCTTCGAGCGGTCCTTACGCCCGAACGCACCCATGTCGAGGTTCTCCAGGACCGTCATGCCCGGGAAGATCCCGCGCCCTTCGGGTGCCTGCGAGATCCCCCGGATGACGCGGATGTGCGCCTTCATCTTGGTGATGTCCTCGCCGTCGAACATGATGGACCCCGCCGAGGGGTTCAGGATGCCCGAGATCGTCTTCATCGTCGTGGACTTGCCGGCGCCGTTGGCACCGATCAGGCTCACGATCTCGCCCTCCTCCACCGAGAAGGACATGTCGTGGATGGCCTCGATCCGGCCGTACGACACGCTGATGTTCTTCAGCTCAAGCAACGTCATCTTCAGGCTCCCCGAGGTAGGCGGCGATCACGCGCGGGTCGTTCCGGATGGCCTCCGGAGTGTCGTCGGCGAGCTTGCGCCCGAACTCCAGCACGACGATCCGGTCGGTGACGCCCATGACCAGCTTCATGTCGTGCTCGATCAGCAGCACGGTGTAGCCGTCGGCGCGGATGGTCCTGATGAGATCCATCAGGTCCTCCTTCTCCGCCGGGTTGAAGCCGGCCGCCGGCTCGTCGAGGCACAGCACCTTGGGATCTGTTGCGAGGGCTCGCGCGATCTCCAGGCGGCGCTGATAGCCGTACGGAAGCGATCGGGACAACGAGCCGGCGTGGTCGGCGATGCCGACGAACTCCAGCAGCGCCATGCCGCGCTCGATGGCCGACTTCTCCTCCCGCGTGTGCCGCGGGAGGCGGAGCAGCGCGCCGGGCACGGACGTGCGGTGCCGCGCATCCAGGCCGACCACCACGTTCTCCAAGGCTGTCATCTCGCCGAACAGGCGGATGTTCTGGAAGGTGCGCGCCAGGCCCAGCCGGGTGATCTGGTGCTGCTTGCGGCCCCGGATCGTCTGGCCCTCCAGCAGCACATCGCCGCTTGTCGGCTTGTAGACGCCGGTCATGGCGTTGAAGCAGGTGGTCTTGCCCGCGCCGTTGGGCCCGATGAGGCCGAGGATCTCTCCCCGGCGGATGTCGAACGTCACGTTGTCGAGGGCCGTCAGACCGCCGAACTTCACGGTGAGGTTGCGCACCTCCACGATGTTCTCGCCGACCTCGACCGCGATCTCGCGATCCGGTGCCGCAGCCTCGGCGACCGCGAGGTCCACGCCGGCCGCCTCCAGCTCGTCTTCGTTCACGCCGAGGACGGGCTCGTCCTCGGGGACGGTGTTCTGTGCGTCGGTCATCGTGCGCCTCCCTCCGCGCCGTCTCCGCCCAGGGCCCCTCGGTCGACGACGGGCGTCGGCCTCGTCGCGGTCGGAGTCCGGCCCTTCATCGCCTCGGCCACCCGCCGGTAGGCCAGCGTCCCGTACGCCAGGAGCTTCTGACGCGCGGGGAACAGTCCCTGCGACCGGAAGATCATGATGAGCACGAGCGCGACGCCGAAGATCAGGTACTTGTAGTCCGCGATCACGGTGAACCGGAGCGGGATGTACGCCACGATCGCACCGCCGAGCATGGCACCGACCTTGTTGCCTGCGCCGCCGAGAACGACGGCGGCCAGGAACAGGATGGAGGTCTGCACGTCGAACTTCTGGTTGTTGACGAAGCCGACCTGACCGGCGAACAACGCGCCGGACAGTCCGCCGACGCCGGCGCCGATGGCGAAGGCCCACACCTTGTACTTGAACGTGGGGACGCCCATGATCTCGGCGGCGTCCTCATCCTCGCGGATGGCGATCCAGGCGCGGCCTACGCGGCTGCGCTCCATGTTCCCGACCAGCAGCAGGATGACGATGATGATCGTGATCGTCAGCCAATACCAGGGAATGCCGTTGGAGTTGGAGAAGATCGGGACGCCCTGCGCGTTGTTCCCCGGCGGGTGGCCCACGTTCTGGAAGCCGACCTGGCCCTTCATCGCCGGGATGATCGTCGCGAGGATGCGGACGATCTCACCGAACCCGAGCGTGACGATGGCCAGGTAGTCGCCACGGAGGCGCAGCGTCGGAACGCCCAGGATGACGCCGAAGGTCATCGTGATCCCGATGGCGACCGGGATGGTCCACAGGTACGGGATCTTGACGAACGGCGAGTCGGGGCTGGTCAACATCGCGGCGGTGTACGACCCGACGGCGAAGAACGCCACATAGCCGAGGTCGAGGAGGCCGGCGTAGCCGACGACGACGTTCAGGCCGACGGCGATGAGCGCGTAGACCGCCATCGAGAAGCACGCCAGCGACCAGTCGTTGCCGGGCTCCGTGCTGAGCGGGAAGAAGTTCAGATAGGGCAGGGCGTAGGCGATCACCACGACGATCACCAGCCAGGCCCACTGTGCGGGCCGCGACAGCGTGTTCCAGCGGTCTCGAAGCCGCTGGAACGGGCCGTTGCCGCGCTTCGCGCGTGCGGCCTCCTGTGCATCGAGCGCCTGCTCCTCGCGGCCGTCGGGGAGGACCCGGGGACCTTCGGTCATGCTCATGCGCGGCTCCTTCCGAGCGAGGTGCCGAGGATGCCACTGGGCTTGACGAGCAGGACCAGGACCAGCACCACGAAGGCGACGACGTCCGTCCACTGCGAGTCGCCCAGCAGGATCTGGCCGTAGTTGCCGATCACGCCCAACAGCAGGCCTCCGAGGAGGGCGCCGCGGACGTTTCCGATTCCGCCGAGCACTGCCGCCGCGAACGCCTTGACGCCGAGGATGAAGCCGCCGTTGTAGATGACGCCGGATGGCACGAGCATCACGTAGAAGAGCGCGGCCGCACCTGCCAGGATGCCGCCGGTGATGAAGGTGATCTGGATGATCCGCTCCTTGTTCACGCCCATCAGGGTCGCCGTGTCCGCGTCCTGCGCCACCGCGCGGATGCCACGGCCGGTGCGCGTGCGCCGGATGAACCAGTCGGTCGCGATCATCAGGATGACCGCGGCGATGACGATGATCAGCTGCTGGCTGTTCACGATCGTCCCGAAGACGTCGAAGATCGGCTTCGGGATGAACATCGTCACCGCCGGCTCCGCGTTCGCTCCCCGGATCAGGAAGATCAGGTACTGGATCGTGAACGAAGCACCGATCGCCGTGATGAGGAACACGAGGCGTGGCGCGTTCCGTTTTCGAAGCGGGCGGTACGCCACGCGTTCAAGGATCCAGGCGGTGACCGCCGAGGCCAGCACGCCGACGAGCAACGCGAGTATCAGGTCGCCGATGAGTGCGACCGGGCCGAGCGTCGGGGCGCTCGGGCCGAAGCCCAGTGTGGTGAGGGTCACCACGACGCCGTACGCGCCCATGATGAACACCTCGGAGTGGGCGAAGTTGATCAGGTTCAGCACGCCGTAGACGAGCGTGTAGCCGACCGCGATCAGGCCGTAGACCGCACCGAAGGTGAGGCCGTCGAACGTGGCGCTCCAGAAGTTCTGGGCCAGAGCGTTGACGTCGAAGTTGATCCAGGAACTGTCGAGGGCGGGATGGAGGACGAGGGTTTCGAGCATTCGAGCATCCAGAGTTTCAGTGCCGGGTCACCGTCGATCCGGCAGGCAAAGCGAGCGTAGCCGAAAATGGAGGGTGCCGCGGGCCGCCGGGACCCGCGGCACCCTTCATGGGGTCGGCTCAGCCGATGGTGCCGATCGGGACGATCTTGCCGTTGTCGACCTTGTAGCCGTAGACGGCAGGCGCCTGCAGCTCACCGGTGGAGTCCCACTTGTAGTGCTTGCTCAGGCCGTCCGCGTCGTAGCTCTTGACCCAGGCGAGCAGGTCGGCGCGGGTCGTCTTGCCCTTGTCGATGCCGGCGAGGAGAACGGTGGCCGCGTCGTAGCCCTCGATCGAGTAGGTGCCGGGCTCCGCGTTCGCGAGCTTCTTGTAGGCCGACTCGAAGTCCGGGATGAGCTCGCCCGGGATGCAGGGGCAGGTGAAGTACGCGTTGCTGGACGCGTCTCCGGCCAGCTTGATGAACTGGTCGTCCTTCACGCCGTCGGGGCCGACGAACGTGCCCGTGTAGCCCTTGTTGACCAGCTGCTGGTCGAACGGAGCACCCTCGGCGTAGTAGCCCGCGTAGTACACCGCGTCCGGCTTCGCGTTGAGGATCTTGGAGATCACCGCGGAGAAGTCCTTCTGGCCGGTGGTCACCTTGTCGGTGCCGACGAGCGCGTCGCCGAGCGCCTTCGAGGTCTGGGTGCCGAGGCCGATTCCGTAGTCGGAGTCGTCCTGGACCAGGTAGACCTTCTTGGCCTTCAGCTTGTCCGTCAGGAACTTCGCTGCAGCGGGGCCCTGCACGGCGTCGTTGCCGAGGCCGCGGAAGAAGGTCTTCCAGCCGTTCTGCGTCAGGCCCGGGTTGGTGGCCGACGGGGTGATGTGGACCAGACCCTGCTGCTCGAAGATGTTGCCGGTGGCCTTCGACTCACCCGAGAACGGCAGACCGACGACACCGATGATGTCGCTCTCGTTGACCGCCTGGGTCACGGGGCCGGTCGCCTTGTTCGGGTCGCCCTCCGTGTCGAACTTCTTGAAGCCGACCTGGCATCCCTTGTTGGCCTCGTTGTGCTGGTTGATGGCCAGCTGGATGCCGTTGTAGATGTTGATTCCGAGCTGGGCGTTCGGGCCGGTCTCGGCGCCGAGGTAGCCGATGGTCAGCCCGGCAGGACACGTGGCCTTCCCGTCGCCGGCGGGGAGCACGGCGTCCTTGGGGACATCGACCGACGTGATCGCCGGGATGTTCACCTTGGAGGAGTTCCCGTTGGTGGATCCGCCCGTGGACGGCTGGTTCGCACATCCAGCGAGCAACAGTGCGACTGACGCTGCAACAGCCGCACCGATGGTGACTTTCTTCCTTAGCATCTTCTGCCTCTCGACGTAAATCCGTCACGAACTCGCCGTTTTAGCCGGTTCGTGCCACGAATATGTGTGCTGAGAATACATGGCCCGCAACGTTTTGCACCCACGATGCGCGCGCAGATTTACACGATCGAAACCAAAGTGATCCGGTGACTTCACAGCGTGAGGGAGCTCGCATAGGCTGAATTCCCGCGTGAATCGGCTCGAGGAGGTGTGCTGCGATGCGTGTGACGCGGCTCCCCATCCCCGATACGCTGGGAACCCCGGAATCAGCGGCCTTCGAGGAACTCGTCGGCGTGCTCAACGGGATCGTTGTGGACCTCTGGGGCGACGACGATTTCGTCGAGACGGCGGAGCAGGCGCTGGCCGCCCATCGGGAGCAGGACTACACCGAGCGGATCGTGTTCGTCGCGATCGAAGAGGGTGCGATCGTCGGGCGTGTCGAGGCGGTCTTCCCGCTCAACGCGGACTCGGAGACGGCCTCACTGCTCGTGGATGTGGTCCCGGCACTGCGCGGCCGCGGGATCGGGACCGCCCTGCTGGAGAAGGGCCACGAGCTCGCGGCCGAAGGCGGCCGGCGCGTGGTCTCCGCGTACACCGAGCATCCCATCCGCTCTCTCGAGGGCGCCGAGCGGCTGGTGCGGGCGTCGGCAGGGTCAGCCGGACTGCCTGCGGAATCGCCTGCCGTGCGGTTCGTGCGCCGTCACGGCTACGGCCTGGGGCAGATCGAGCGCTCGAGCGAACTGCATCTCCCCCTCCCGCCGGAACGCGAAGCGGGGCTCACCATGCCGCTGAACGGGTTCCGCCTGGTCTCCTGGTGGGGCGCGGCGCCGGACGAGTTGCTGGAGCGTTTCGCGGCGATGAAGGCCCGGATGTCCACCGACATCCCACAGACCGGGATCGCGGTGGATCCGGAGGACTGGGACGGCGAACGCGTCCGCTCCCAGGAGCGCACGCTGGTGGCGCGCGGAGAACCGCTCCTCGTCACGGCAGCCGTGCACGAAGCGACCGGTGAGATCGCTGCGTACACGGAGCTCGCCGTGCCCGCGGATGGGACGAAGGCCGAGCAGTACGACACGCTCGTCGCGCGGGCGTACCGCGGTCACCGCCTCGGCACGGCGGTGAAGCTGCGGAACATCCAGGAGCTGGGACGCCGCGCCCCGCACATCCGCCGCATCCTCACCTGGAACGCGGACGAGAACGACCCCATGCTGGCGATCAACCGGGCCTTCGGCTTCCGTCCGCACGCCCTCACCGGCCACTGGCAGAAGACGCTGGAGTAGCGGCTGGGCGGAGTCCTGACCACCCGCGAAGCTAGAAGTGCAGGGTCGGGTCCATACGCTGGTGCAGTATCCGGATCACATCCACGCCCTCGGCATTCACGACGTAGAAAACGAGATGACTGCCGATCCCGTAGCGGCGGTACCCTCCGCGAATCTCGTCACAGGCGCGACCACGAACGGGATCGTCAGCGACACGCTCGATCGCTGCTCTGATCTCGCTCACGTAGGTCTCGGCCTGACGGATGTCCCAGTGTTCCTCGGTGAAGTCCCAGATCGATGAGAGGTCCCGCTGCGCAGCGGGAGTGAGACGGAAACCCGTCATGACCGCTTCATGGCGATGAAGGCGTCGAAATCGAAAGCCTCCGGCTCACCACTCGCTTCGCCCGCCACAAGAGCGGCACGGAGGGCTGCCAACTGCGCCTCCTGGTCCTCGAGCAGCCTGAGACCAGCGCGAATGACCTCGCTAGCGGACCGATAGCGGCCGGATGAGACCTCATGCGAGAGAAACTCCGAGAAGTGGTCGTCGAGGCTGATCGACGTGTTCTGAGCCATGACGCCATGATACCAATTATTGGTAAATTACGCTCAACCTGCTCTGGCTGATCGTGCAGCGATCCTCACACGCTGGCAGTGGGGACAGAAGTGGGAGCCACGGTTCATGAACTGCTCCCGGACGATCGGCGTGCCGCAGCGCGGGCACGGCTCGCCCTGACGACCGTAGGCGTTGAGGCTGTGCGAGAAATAACCGGAGGCGCCGTTCACGTTGACGTACTGGGCGTCGAAGCTCGTCCCGCCCTCCGCGAGGGCCTTCTCGAGCACGTGGCGCACCTCGGCGAGCAGTGTGCGCACCTTCGCCCGGCTCAGGGAGTTCGCGGGCTGGGCGTAGTGGATTCGCGCAGCCCACAGCGCTTCGTCGGCGTAGATGTTGCCGATGCCGCTGATGAGACGCTGATCGAGCAGCGCGCGCTTGATGTCCGTATTCTTCCGGGCGAGTGCTGCAGCGAAGCCGGCGTCGTCGAATGCCGGGTCGAGCGGGTCGCGCGCGATATGGCTGACCTGGGTCGGGACGAGCGGCTCATCCGTGCCGAGCCCGCCGGGAGCGCCGTCGAGGGTCGGGACCAGAGCATCCACCGCCATCGAACCGAAGATGCGCTGGTCGACGAAATGCACCCACAGCTCGCCGTGCACCGGATGCGCGATGTGAAGGCGGATGCGCAACAGCCCGGCCTCCGCCGTGCCGGGCTCCCGCAGCAGGATCTGCCCGCTCATTCCGAGATGCGCGACGATCGCGCGCCTCGGCCCACCCTCGAGCGGGATCCACAAGAACTTGCCCCGGCGCACCGGGCCCTGCATGAGGCGACCGCCGAGCAGCGCCTCGAAGTCGCCCACGACCGGGTCGTGGCGCCGGAGCGACCGGTGCTCGAAGACCTCCACGCCGAGGATGGTCGCGCCGGTGACCGCCGGAGCGAGACCGGCCCGGACGACCTCAACCTCGGGAAGCTCGGGCACGTCGTCTCGTCAGCTCCGTCCAGGCGCTCAATGCTGCGGCCATCTCGGCCTGCTTCTTGCTGGTGCCGTCGCCCGTGGCCGTGATGAGTCCCCCGACCGCGACAGTGGCATGGAAGGTCTTGGAGTGGTCCGGGCCCGTGTTCGTGACCGTGTACACCGGGAGTCCGGCGCCTCGATGGGCGGCGATCTCCTGCAGGCTCGTCTTCGGATCCATGGCGGCGCCGAAACGCTCGGGGTCGTCGAGCAGCGGCTCGATCAGCCGCAGCACGAGTGCCGTCGCCGCATCGCCGCCGGCGTCGAGGTAGGTCGCTCCGATGAGGGCCTCGACGGTATCGGCGAGGATGGACGCCTTCTCGCGTCCGCCGCTCTGGTTCTCGCCGCGCCCCAGCTTGAGGTACTCCCCCAGACCGATCCGGCGGGCGACCTGAGCGAGCGCGACGGAACTGACCAGGCTGGCGCGCCGCTTGGCGAGCTCGCCCTCATCGAGGTGCGGGTTCTCGCGGAACAGCTTGACCGTGACGGCCTGGCCGAGGATCGAGTCGCCGAGGAACTCGAGGCGCTCGTTGTTCGGGATGCCGCCGTGCTCGTACGCGTAGGAGCGGTGCGTCAGCGCAAGCTCGAGAAGCTCGGGGTCGATATCGACCCCGAGCTTCTCGAGGAGTGCGCTACGGTCCGGATTCTCTCCGACCATGCGACGATCAGACGTCGGCGACCTTGCGGCCCTTGTACTCGAGGAAGAGGGCCGTGCCCGCCGAGTCCTCGACGACCTTCGCGCGGTGCGGAAGGCTGTAGGTGACCTTGCCGTTCTCGATGGTCTTGACCAGGGTGGGGACCTCAGCCTTCCACTGCGAACGACGGGCGTGGGTGTTGGCGCGCGACTGTTTCCGCTTGGGGACGGCCATGACTATCTCTTCTCTGTATTCGTTCCGGCGGTGTTCGGTCCGGCGGTGTTCGGTCGGGGTTCATCGGTGTCGGAAGCCTGGAAGGCCGCAAGCGCAGACCACCGAGAATCGATGATCTGCGAGGACTCGCGGTCCGGTACATCCGCCAGCCTCTCCCCGGTCTCGGGGTCGAGACCCGGGCAGTCCGGCCGGCACACCGGCTGGAACGGCAGTGCCAGCACCACCGTATCCCTGATCAGAGGTTCAAGATCCACGTGGTCGTCGTGAACCTCATGATCGAAAGCTTCGTCAGAAGGATACGCGAAAAGTTCCTGGAAATCGACTTGAACGGGCTCCTCGATGTCGATGAGGCATCGCCCGCACACCCCGACGGCGGTGGTCTGGGCGTCGGCCGTGACGAGGATCCCCTCGTGCATCGACTCCAACCGGAGGTCGAGATCGATGGTCTCACCCTCGGGCACACTGAGCAGCCCCTCGCCCAGCTTCTCCGTCACCGGGATGCTGACGCGCTGCTCGCGCATCGAGCCGGGGTGGCGGATGAGGTCGTACACGTTGACGGCGTACGGGGAGTTTTTCGTGGTCACGAGCAACTATTTTACGCGGCACTCCGGGGACGTGCGGCGGAAGGCCATCCCGCTGGCAGCAAGGACACAGGAAGCAGCGCCGCTTTGAGCCGTAGCGCGGGACCGGCCTGCGCCCCAAGCTCCGACAGGACGAGAGCCAGGTCGTCGGCGAGTCCCCCCTCCCAGCGTCTCGACGGCCGCCCGTACGCATCCCGCTCCAGCTCGGCGAGGAGACGCATCACCCCCTCCTCCGCCGGCGTCCCGGCGACGGCAGCGGCGATCCGGCCGGCGAAGACCCGCGGGGTCTCCGTCGGCGGCGCGGTCCAGCCGAGGTCGCGGACCGTGTCGCGCAGTTCATCCCAGACGAGGGATGCGCCTCCCCATTCGTCGCTCAGCTCGCGCAGTCGCCGTCGTCGCCGGATCCTGCGCCATACCGCGGGAACCAGCAGCACCGCGATGACCAGGATCGCCGTGCCGATCCCGGTCGCGAGCGGCTGGGCGGCGGAGGCTGCGTTCGGTGTCGCGGAGCCGCTGAGGTTGGCCGGGTCCGTCGGCGTCAGGGCCCGTGGCGCTGCTCCCGACGTGGCGCCCGCGGCGGCCGCCGGGGCGGCCGGCCCGGTCAAGGGGCGGGTGTAATCCGGAACGGTGCCGCGACCGACCGTCGGCTCGAACGGCACCCAGCCGACGCCGGCGAAGTACAGCTCCGGCCAGGCGTGCAGATCGTCGCTGGTGACCGTGTATTCGCCGGGGTTCGTGGCCGTGCCTCCGCTGTTCGCGCCGGGGAGATAGCCTTCCGCCACCCGCGACGGGATTCCCAGCGTTCGCGCCATGAGCGCCATGGCCGAGGCGAAATGCACGCAATATCCGCTCTTCACTTGAAGGAACCGGGCGATGACGCGTGCACCGTCGCCGTCGTAGCCCTGCTTGAGTGGCGTCTGGGTCGAATAGACGAAACTGTTGTCGCGGAAGTAGTCCTGTAGAGCGACCGCTTTGTCGTACTCCGTGAGCGCGTCCTTGGTCGCCGTGAGCGCCGTCTGCTCGATGATCGGGGGCATGTCGGACGGGAGGAAGAGGTCGCGCAGCACCCCCGCAGGGACCAACCCGCCGGCGGCCTTGAGCTGGTCGGCGGTCGGTTCCAGGATGAGGCTCGTCGCGATGTAACGCTGTCCTTGAGTCGTCGCGTTGATCCCACCGATCGTCAGGTCGTCCGGATCCCAGGACCAAGTGCCGTTCAGGCCCTTCACCGACTGGACGGGCGCGGGCGTCGGAAGCCAGCGGCTCGTCATGTTCTCGATCGCGACCGTCGTCGTGATCTTCGCCGTCTTCACCTGCTTGGACAGCCCCGCGACGGGGCCGATCTTGACGCCGTCGCCGAGCCTGTTGGTGTCGCGCTCGCGGTGCTTCCAGACGGAGCCGGTGAACTGATCGAGGGAGGCCAGCTTGAGGTACTGACCGTTCGCCGCCGAGGTCGTGTAGGTCAGGGCACGGACCGCTGCAGGCCGGCGCAGGTCCTTCCCGAGGTCGACGAGCGGCGTGACGGTTCCGCCGATGGAGATGCCGCCCGCTGTGAAGGAGGTGGCTCCGCCCGCTTCGAACCCGGGTGCCGTTCCGCCGAGGACCACGGCGACGGCGACAGCCGCGGCGCCGACGGACAGGGCCGCGCCCGACCGCGGTGTCCCGGGCCTCCGGGTGCGGACGTCGCAGCGCAGCAGCCACAGATACGCCGCGGCGGACGCGGCCAGCGAGATCGGCTCGAGGCCGTCGCCGAGGAGCGCGCCGGGCACCACGAGCACGGCGCCGACCCCGAGCGCGGTGAAGGCCGGCGCACGCAGTGCCACGGCGACGGTGTCGAGGATCAGCGCGACCAGGCATCCCCCGCCGACCACCAGGAACAGGAACTCGGGCAGCGCTTCGGCCGGCGTCCCCTGCTGATAGATCGACAGCATCGCTTGCTGCAGGTACTGACCCCAGCTGACGAACGTCGCCGGCGTCGGGATGAGGCCGAGGAGCCCGGTGCCGTGCCCGAAGGTCACGGTCATGATCGCTGCCGACTCCACCAGGAGGAGCAGGGGAACGACGCCGCGAGGCACTCCGAGGTTTCGCAGGGCGGCCCCGGTGACGAGCACCAGTGCCGCCGCCGACACGAGGGCCAACCACCACCCGAAGCCCTGGATGAGCCCCGACAGCGCATAGCTCAGCGCGAGCACCTGCAGCAGGAGCGCCCCGGTGATCCGCCAGTAGCCGGACCTGCGTCGCCCCGCGATCTGCGGCATCGCCAGTGCGAGAGACTCAGTCGCCACCGGACAGCACCCCCGCCCGGTGGCGCTGCAGGGCGCGCTGCCAGCATGCGGCCGGGTCCTCGCCCGCGGCGTACGTCACGCAGAGCCAGCCGGCGTCGGCGAGGACCTCCGCCGTATCGGCGGGCTGCGACGCCGCGACGAACGCCACGGCAGGGTCTCCCATCGACCGCAGCGCGGCCAGTGCGCCGAGCTCGGCGGGTGGAGCTCCGGTGAGCACGAGGAACACCGGGACCGCCCGCCCGGCACGCCGGAGGCCGGCGCCGAGCTCCACCACCGCGTCGTCCCGCTGGGTGGCTGCGGGCTCGACCGCGGCGAGGTCGGCGAGCAGCATCCGGTCGGCGGTGCTCACGTCGTAGGTCGCGGTCGTCGCGCCGAGCGTCCCCGTGCGCCCGGCGCCGCTGCGGCCCGTGAGCTGGCGATCGCCGGTCTCCACGACACTCACGGCGAAGCCCTCGTCGAGCAGGTGGACTCCGATCGAGGCGACGAGATCGACGAGCGTCTCGAACTCGTCGTCGGCGACGTCGTCCTGCCCCTGAGGTCGAACGGGCGCCGGGCGCGTGTCCATCAACATCCACGCCTCGGGATTGCTGCGCTGCTCCTCCTGCCGCACCATCAGCTGGTCGTGCCGTGCCGTGGCGCGCCAATGGACGCGCCGGAGCGGGTCGCCCGGGCGGTACTCGCGCGCGATCAGCTCGTCGGCGCTCGGGATGCTGTGCCGCAGCAACTCGTGCTCCGTGCCCTCGCTGTGCGCCACATCCAGCACTCCCCGGCCCAGCTGCCGGACCTGCGGAGTCACCAGGAGCAGCCGGGGCTGGCCGACGGCGTACTCCGCGTACGCGATGCCGAACGGATCGGCACGGCTCACCACGAGCGGGCCGACCGAGTGCGCGCCGCGCCGGTCCGGCACCACATCCTGTCGCAGCACGACCGTGTCGCGACCGAGACCGCCGTCGACCTGGTGGGCACCGAGCCGCGGGAACGGCGCGGACGGCTGCACGCCGACCGCCGGCGGCGCCGACTCCCGCCAGCCGGCCGCCGGGCTGGGTCTCGGGGACTCGTTGCGTACGGTCGTCACGATGGAGGCCTGCTCCCCCACCCCGACCACGTCGGGATGGAATGCGCGGGCCACCGTGAGGCGGGGACGGTCGATGGTGACGGAGATCATCGCCGCGAGCGGGAGCACCGTGAGGAAGACGCCGACGAACAGCACGTCCGTGCGGCCCAGGATCACGGAGGCGACGAGCGCCACCACGCCGATGCCACCGAGCGTCCAGCCGCGCGCGGTCGGGCGCGGCCGCTTCAGCGGCGAAAAGGCGCGACCGCGGGCGGGCATGCTAGCGGCCTGTCGGACTCACTGCGCCGGAGCCGAGCGGGACCGGAGTTGATGCGACGATCCGCCGGACGATGTCGGCGATGACCGGAGCGCTCTCGTGGTGGTGACCGAGGGCCCGGCTGGTCGGGAGAAGGCGATGGCCGAGAACCGGGACGGCCAGCGCATCCACATCGTCCGGCAGCACGAAGTCGCGGCCCGCGAGCGCAGCCATCGCCTTCGCGGCGCGGATGAGCTGCAGGGTGGCGCGGGGACTGGCGCCGAGTCGGAGATCGCGGTCCTCCCGCGTCGCGCGCACCAGGTCGACCGCATACTGCTTGACCGGGGTGGACGCGAAGACGTTCCGCGCGGTCACCATCATGGCCCGCAGTTCCTCTGTGCTGACGACAGGACGGATGCGCGAGAGCGGACTCGACGTGTCCCGGGTGGTCAGCATCGCGAGCTCCGAGCCCTCGTCCGGGTACCCCATCGCGATGCGGGCCATGAAGCGGTCGCGCTGCGCTTCCGGAAGGGCGTAGGTGCCCTCCATCTCGATCGGGTTCTGCGTCGCGACGACGATGAAGGGAGCGGAGAGAGGATAGGTCGAGCCGTCGACGGTGACCTGGCGCTCCTCCATGCACTCCAGCAGGGCGGACTGGGTCTTCGGGCTCGCCCGGTTGATCTCGTCGCCGATCACGATGTTCGCGAAGATGGCGCCGGGCTTGAACTCGAACCGCCGCTCCGCCTGGTTGTACACCGAGACGCCCGTCACGTCGCTGGGCAGCAGGTCGGGGGTGAACTGGATGCGGCTGACGGTGCAGTCGACCGATTTCGCCAGCGACTTCGCCAGCATGGTCTTCCCGACGCCCGGGACATCCTCGATGAGCAGGTGGCCCTCGGCCAGCAGTACGACAAGCGCGGTCTGGACGGCCTCGTGCTTGCCGTCGATGACGGACTCGACGTTCGTGGTGATCTGGTCCGCGGCGCGCCGCAACTCGTCCAGCTCCATGCCGGGCGCTGCGACCGTCTCCTCGACCGGGGCGACGGAGGACTCGGTCGGCTGACGCGTCGCGTAACTGTTCATGGTCGCCGTCCTAAGTGTCTTGGAGGTACTCGTGCACGACCGGCGGCACGTACGGGCTCACGTCGCCGCCGAGCGCCGACACCTGGCGCACCAGGGAGCTCGAGACGTGCGCGTTCGCCGGGTTGGGCAGCAGGAAGACGGTCTCGACATCCGCCAGGTGACGGTTGACGATCGCCATCGGCGTCTCGTACGCGACGTCCACCTGCGAGCGGATGCCCTTCACCAGGACGTGGGCTCCTACGTCGGTGCAGTAGTCCACGAGCAGGCCCATCGTCCAGGAGGCGATGACGATCCTGCCGACGATTCCCGCGTCCTCGATCGAGCGCTCGAGCAGGGCCACGCGCTGCGCGATGGGCAGCAGAGCCGATTTGTCCGGGTTGTGGACCACCACCACGTGGACCTCGTCCCACAGGCCGGCGGCACGCTCGATCACGTCGAGGTGCCCGAGGGTGACCGGGTCGAACGATCCAGGGACAACGGCGATCCTGTTCATAGACCTCCAGACTATCCCGGGCATCCCGGCATTTCGTTGTGAATCCGTTACCAAACCGTTTCACTCCACGGACGCGGCCCAGCGCCTCCCCGGGGTGGCGGAGGCTAGGACTTGCCGAGGAAGGCGCGTTCGCTCTCGTCCAGCCAACGGGCGAGTGCGGCGGCGAGCGCCGGGTGCTGCGACAGCGCGGGGTCGCCCTCCAGCGTCTCCTCCGCCGCGATGCGTGCCTCGGCGATGAGCTCGCCGTCCGTGGCGACGCGCAGCAGCCGCAGAGACGAGCGGCCGCCCGACTGCCTGCTGCCCAGCACGTTCCCCTCCCGGCGCAGTTCGAGGTCGATGTTCGCCAGCTCGAAACCGTCGAGCGTGGCGGCCACCGCCTCCACCCGCTCGCGGGCCAGGCTGCCCTGCTCAGCGGCCGTCACGAGGAGGCAGAGCCCGGGGATGCCGCCCCGGCCGACGCGGCCACGGAGCTGGTGGAGCTGTGACACACCGAAGCGGTCGGCATCCAGCACGACCATGGCCGAGGCGTTGGGGACATCCACGCCGACCTCGATCACCGTCGTGGCGATCAGAAGGTCGAGGGTGCCGGCGGCGAACGCGCGCATGACCTCGTCCTTGGCGTCGGACGGCAAGCGGCCGTGCAGCACCCCGATCCGGGTCTCGGCGAACAGCGGGTCGGCGCGCACCTGCGCCGCTACCGCCTCGACGCTCGCGATCGGCCGGGCGGGCACGCCCTCCTCCCCTGCCGTCGGCGTGTCGGGCTCCGGCTCCTCGCCGTCGTCCTCCGCATCCTTGCCGGAGATCGCCGGGCAGACGACGAACACCTGTCGCCCCTTGCCGATCTCCTCCGACGCCCGCTCCCAGATGCGGCGCTCCCAGCCCGGGCGGTCGGCCAGCGGGACGACGAAGCTCTCGATGCCCTGCCGGCCGGCCGGCAGCTGCGCGATCGTGGACACGTCCAGGTCGCCGAAGACGGTCATCGCCACCGTGCGCGGGATGGGGGTCGCCGTCAGCACGAGGACATGCGGAGGCGTCCCGCCCTTGGCGCGCAGGGCCTCCCGCTGCTCCACGCCGAAGCGGTGCTGCTCGTCCACGACCACGAGCCCCAGGTCGAAGAAGGTGACGGCATCGCCGAGCAGCGCGTGCGTGCCGACGACGATCCTGGCCTGCCCCGAGACGGTCCGCAGCAGGGCGCGCTTCCGCTCCCCCGCCGAGAGCTGACCGGTTAGGAGGGTCGGCATGAGCTGGGCGGAGAGGTCGGGCCCGAGCATCGCCGCGATGGACCGCAGATGCTGCGCCGCCAGGACCTCCGTCGGCGCCAGCAGGGCCGACTGGCCACCCGAGTCCGCGACGGCGAGCATGGCCCGCAACGCCACGAGCGTCTTGCCGGAGCCGACCTCGCCCTGGACGAGCCGGTGCATGGCGGCGGTGCCCGCCAGGTCCTGCGCGATCTCGCGTCCGACCGCGTCCTGATCGCCGGTGAGCGAGAACGGCAGGGCAGCGTCGAAACGCTCCAGCAGTCCTCCCGGGACCGCCTCTCGGGGCGTCGCGGCGACGGCCCGCGCCGCCGCCCGCTGCTGTAGCAGAGCCGCCTGCAGGACGAACGCCTCCTGGAATCGTAGGGTGTCCCGCGCGCGCTGCCACTGCGCATCCTTCTGCGGCCGGTGGATGCCCTCCAGGGCTTCCCGGTACGGCATCAGTCCGCGCTGCACGACCACCTCGTCCGGGACCGGATCGGCGATCGCTCCGAGTGCGTCGAGCGCCAGCCCGACCGCCTTCTGCACCTGCCAGCTGGCGATCGTCCCCGTCGCCGGATAGATCGGGATGGGCGTCTGCGCCCACTCCTTGGCGGCCGCGCTGCCGGGGCTCACCGCATTCTCGGAGTCCGATTCGAACAGCTCGTAATCGGGATGCGCGAGTTGCAGCGCCCCGCGGTAAGCCGAGACCTTGCCCGCGAAGATCCCGCGGACGCCGGGGACGAGCTCCTTCGAGCGCCAGGCCTGATTGAAGAAGGTGAGCGTCAGGATCCCCTCGCCGTCCGTGATCTTCACCTCGAGGATGCTGCCACGCCGCGCCCGCATCGGTCGCTCCTGCACACGGATGACCTCGGCGATGATCGTGACGTTCTCATCGAGGGGTAGGTTCGCGAGCGCAGTCAACTCGCCGCGCTTGGCGTAGCGGCGCGGATAGTGACTGAGAAGATCGGCGACCGTGCGCATCCTGAACGCCTTCTCGAACGCCGACGCCGTGCGGCCGCCGAGCACGCCGGTCAACCGCGAGTCGAGGCTCACGGCGCCCGCCTCCGCGGAGCCGGGAGCGGCCGGGGCGGGGATCGAGGTCATGAGTCGATGGTATGCGCCTCCTCCGACGACGTCTCGTCAGCGGCCGCACCGGTGGAAGCGCCGTCCTGCGCCATGAGCGCCGCGAGCTCAGCGGCGACCGCCGGCTCCTCGGGGCGCTCGGCCGCGAGCCTCCGCTGGATTTCCAGAGCCTCGCTCCGGCGCCCCAGTTCGCGCAGGCAGCGCGCGAGCGCCCACTCCGCCGCGAACCGCAGGTCGGCCGTCCCGAACGCCCGGGCGAATTCGAAGGCCTGCCGGAACGACTCCACGGCGGCCGGCGCATCCCCCTCGGCGAGCCGCGTCCAGCCCCGCCGCTCGTGCAGTGCGACGCCCCATCGGCGAGTACGCGGGTCGTCCGTGCCAGACAGTTCCGAAAGGCCCTCCTCGATCCACTGATCGGCGTGAGCCTGATCGGCCTCGGCGAGCACCAGCGTGGCGTCGATCGCGAGAAAGGCGTCCGCGTCCCGACGTGCTGCGCGCAGAGCCGCCTCCAGGACGGGAATCGCCTCGTCCATGCGTCCGTCCGCCAGCCGCAACCGCCCGCGTTCGAGCAGCACCCGCACCTCCAGGACTCCGGCGGCGGGCTCGAGCGACTCCAGCAGAGCCTCCGCCTCGGCACGTCGGCCCTGTGCTCCGAGGGCACGCGCGCGCTGCGTCTCCAGCTCCGCGCGGACGACCTCCGGCCGGTCCGGTTCGGCCGCGGCAGCGGCGAGTCGTTCCGCCGAAGCGATCGGGTCTCCGGGGAGCCAGAGCGTGTCCAGCTCGGCCTGCTCCAGGCGTTCCTCCATGGGCATATCTTGGCGGCACATCCCACGTCGAGGCTAGGCTCTTGGAGCCATGACCCGAATCGTCTCCGGTTTCGCCGGCTCGCTGACCCTGCAGGTTCCCAAGAGCGGAACCCGTCCGACCAGCGACCGCGTGCGGGAGGCGATCTTCTCCTCGCTGGATGCCCGGGACGCGGTGCACGGAGCACGCGTGCTCGACCTGTACGCCGGTTCCGGAGCGCTCGGCCTCGAGGCGGCGAGCCGGGGGGCCGCCTCGGTCGTGCTGGTCGAGAAGAGCCCGGCCGCAGCACAGGTGTGCCGGCGCAACGCCGCGGCGCTGACAGCGGCGGCGGCGGCAGCGCGCCGGACCCTGCCAGTCCTCGACGTCCGCGCCACCCCGGTCCAGACCTATCTGAACGGAGCGGCCGGTCCGTTCGATGTGGTCTTCCTCGATCCGCCCTACGATCTGGGGGACGCGGAGCTGCACCTGGTGTTCCGGTCGCTCGCGCCGCTCCTCCCGGACGACGCCGTCGTGTGCCTGGAGCGCAGCGCCCGCACCGCGGAGCCCGCGCTCCCCGACGGACTGACTCTCGAACGTCGAAAGAATTACGGGGAGACAGCCGTCTTCTGGCTGACACGAGACCCGGCGTAGCCGGCGCTGCGACCCTCTCCCCCGTCCTGGCTTCCCGAAGCCGTCAGCCGCGACCGCCGTCCCACTCCAGGTAGGGGTCCCATCCGCCACGCTCATCGAAGAGCCGGCCGTCGACGAGCAGGCCGGAACCGCGGCGCACCTCCCCGATCGGGTGGAAGCCGCCGGGAAGCGGCAGGCCGGCCGGGAACGTCGCAAGCAGACCGTGGTCCTCGCCGCCCGTGAGCGCCGTATGCAGGTCCGGTCCGACGGCGTCCCACGCCGGTGTGGCCCAGTCGCGGACGACCGACGCAACGGCCCGGGAGTCCAGATCGAGGGCGGCACCGCTCGCCTCGGCGATACGGCGCCCGTCGAGCGCGAGCCCGTCGCTCAGGTCGAGCATCGCCGTCGCTCCGGCGGTCGCCGCGAGCGGTCCATCGGCGAGCGGCGGTCGCGGCCGGAGCTGGGCGGCGACGGCCACGGGATGCGCGGCCGCGACGGCCGCGAAGCGCGCGGAATCCGGCTCGCCGTCCGCATCCACAGCCTCCGCGAACAGCAGGCGCAAGCCCTCTGCGGCGTGACCCAGCGGGCCGGAGACCGCGACGACGTCACCCGCGCGGGCGCCGCTGCGGAGAACCGGCGCCCGGCCCTGGAGGTCGCCGAAGGCGGTCACCGCGATCGTGAGGGTCGCCGAGACCGAGAGGTCACCGCCGACGACACCGCAGCCGGGCTGAAGCTGCTCGCAGGCGAGGCGGAAGCCGTCGGCCACGCCCTCGAGCCACGTGACCGGAGTCTGAGGAGGCGCGGCGATCGCCACCACGAGCGCGGTGGGTACGGCGCCCATGGCGGCCACATCGGACAGGTTGGTGACGGCGGCCTTCCAGCCCACATCCATGGGCCCCGACCAGGCCAGGCGGAAATCGGGCCCGTGCACCATCATGTCCGTCGTCACGACGAACCGTCCGTCGGGCGCCGCCAGCACCGCAGCGTCATCCCCGGGACCCACGAGCGTCGCCGCCGACTGCGGGAGCCGCGGAAAGATGCGGCGGAGGGCCTCCCGTTCCGACGCCTCCCCGATCGTGATCCCGGCCGCTACGTTCCCAGAGGTTCCCATGATCTGAAACGGTAGCCTGAAACCGATGAGAACCCGTCGCCCCACCCTCCCGGCCCTGCTCCTGGCCGGCTCGGCGCTCCTCCTCGCGGGATGCGCGCCGACGGTCTCGCTCGACCCCGCTCCGGACGCGAACGCGCCCGGATGCGCAGAGATCAGCGTCCGCCTGCCCGACTCCGTCGCCGACAAGGCGAAGAGGGAGACCGACGCGCAGGCGACAGGCGCCTGGGGCGACCCGACCGCTGTCATCCTGCGGTGCGGCGTCCCGCCCATCGGACCGACCACGAAACCGTGCGTCGACGTGAACGGCGTGGACTGGGTGCTCATGACGGACCCGGCCGCGAAGACGATCGTCTACCAGACCTTCGGTCGCACGCCCGCGACCGAAGTCATCATCGACCATGTCGCCGGGGTGTCCGACTCGGCCGTGCTGCCCGAGTTCGCGAGCGCGATCTCCACCGTGAAGCAGACGCAGAAGTGCCTCTCCACCCTGGACACGGACCCGGGAGCCACGCCCTCCGCCACGCCGTCGCCGTCCCCTTAACACGACGCGACGAGCCGGGTCCCGACGCCCGTAAGCCGCACCGGTAGCAAGCGTCAGACGGAGCCTCGGGCGATGCCGATCTGGATCAATTCGTCGATCAGTGCCGGATAGCTGAGGCCCGACTCCTGCCAGCAGCGCGGGAACATCGAGATCGGAGTGAATCCAGGCATCGTGTTGATCTCGTTGATGACGAAGCCGACCTCGGTGAGGAAGAAGTCGACGCGGGCCAGGCCCTCGCCACCGATCGCATCGAAGCCGCGCACGGCGAGTTCGCGCATCTCGCTGAGTTGCGCCTCGGTCAGATCGGCCGGACACACCAGATCGACGCCCGGAGCATCCAGGTACTTCGCTGCGAAGTCGTAGAAGTCGCGTCCGTTGACGACGATCTCACCCGCGACGGAGGCGCGCGACGGTTCGCCCGGCCGTCCACCGAGTACCGCGATCTCCACCTCCCGGCCGCTCACCATCGCCTCGATGAGCACCCGGTGGTCCTCCGCGAGTGCGGTCTCCATCGCGGCGTCGAGATCCGACCAGTCCGAGACCTTCGTGACGCCGACGCTCGAGCCGGCCCGCGCCGGCTTCACGAAGACGGGGAGCCCCAACGCGCCGGCGTCCGTGCGGACGGCCTCGGGCGCGGTCCGCCACTCGTATGCCGACACGGTGCGCCACGGAGCGACCGGGATTCCCGCCTGAAGCAGCACGGTCTTGGTGAAGTGCTTGTCCATCCCGAGAGCGCTCGCCAGCACGCCACTACCCACATAGGGCAGCCCGACGAGCTCGAGCATGCCCTGCAGCGTGCCGTCCTCCCCCCACGGACCGTGCAGGATCGGGAAGACGATGTCGACCGAGCCGAGCGACGAGCGCGCGCCGTCCCCGTCCACCACCGTGAGCTCGCGCGTGGCGACGCTGTCCGGCCACAGGATGCGCGTGCCGTTGTCCTCGACGGAGGGCAGCTTCTCGGCGTTCAGCGCGAAGCGGGCGGCGTCGTCCGGCTGCAGGGTGAAGGCGCCGTCACGCGTGATCCCGATCGGGATGACGTCGTAGCGGTCGCGATCGATGGCCTCAAGGACGCCGGCCGCCGTCGCGCAACTGATCGAATGCTCGCTTGAGCGACCCCCAAAGAGAAGCGCGACTGCGACTCTGTCCGTCATCCACTGTCCTTTCGCCTTGCGGCTCGTCCGAATCCGTCGTGAGATGCGGTGCGATGTCCCTCGGATCGAGCGTACCGGCGAGCACCTGGCTCACCTGACGCACGATCGGCATCTCTACTCCGCGAGCCTCCGCAAGGCTCAGGATGGGCGCGACGGAGGCGAGACCCTCCGCCGTCTGGTTCATCTGTTTGACCACGTCGCTAAAGCCGTAGCCCTGCCCGAGCAGGCGGCCCGCCGTATTGTTGCGGCTGAGCGAGGACTCGCACGTCGCGATGAGGTCGCCCAGGCCGGCCAGCCCGGACAGCGTCTCGGCTTGAGCGCCGTACGCCACCGCGAAGTCGGTCATCTCGACCAGGCCGCGGGTGATGATCGACGCCTTGGTGTTCTCGCCGTAGCCGACACCGTCGACGATCCCGATCGCGACGGCGATCAGGTTCTTCAGCACCCCGCCGAACTCGGTGCCGATCACGTCGGTGTTGACGAAGCTGCGGAAGTACCGGTTCGTGGCCGCCATCGCGACGGCCTGCGCCGTCTCCAGACTCGCCGACGAGACCACGGCGGCTGTCGGCTGCTCCCGGGCGATCTCCAGCGCGAGGTTCGGGCCGGAGGCGACGGCGATCCGTTCCAACTCGATCGGGAGGCCCTGGGCGATGACCTCGCTCATGCGCAGCCCTGTGCCCTTCTCCACGCCCTTCATCAGGCTGACGACCACCGTCTCCGGACCCAGATACGGGATCATCGCCTCGAGGTTCGAGCGGAGCATCTGACTGGGGATCGAGACGAACACCTGCTCGGCGCCCTGAATCGCCTCGCCGAGACGGGGAGTCGCGCGCAGATTCCGGGGCAGGTTGATGCCCTCGAGGTAATCGCTGTTGCGTTTCACCTCGTTGATCTCGCGGGCGACCTCCGGACGCCTCGCCCACAGCACCACCTCGGAGCCGCCATCGGCGAGGATCTTCGCGAACGTCGTCCCCCAGCTGCCGGCGCCGAGGACGGCGACGCGACGGGGACGGGCGATGGGAGCCTTCACTGCTTTAGCCATCGAAGCGGCCGGTCTCCTTCTGATTGTGTTGCGACGGGTCCCAGCGCTGGGCAGGGGCCTTCTCTCCGCGGAGGTCTTCCAGGAGCGCCGTGATCGCATCCATGATGACCGCGGTCGCCTCGGTCAGGGTGGCGTTGTCGAGGGGCCTGCCCCGGAAGGCGGAAAGGTCGACCGGGTCGCCGATCTTCACGTCGATCGTCTTGCGCGGGAACCAGCTGATCTTCTTCGCGTAGCGTGCCATCACCTGCTGGGTGCCCCAGTGCGCCATGGGGATGACCGGGATGTCGTGCTCGAGGGCCATGCGGGCGGCACCGGCCTTGCCGCGCATGGGCCACATGTCCGGATCGCGCGTGAGCGAGCCCTCGGGATAGATGACGACGATCTGCCCCTCATCGACGATCTTCTGCGCCACCTCGAGCGGCGCAGCGCCCCGGGCGTTCCCGCCGCGGGAGACGGGGACCTGCCCCGACCGGCGCAGGAACCAGCCGGCCACGGGGATGCGGAACAGGCTCTCCTTCGCAAGGAAGCGCGGCAGACGCCCCAGCTTCCAGGCGACCATGCCCATCATCACCGGGTCGATCTCGCTGTAATGGTTGGGCGCGAGGATGAACGCGCCGCTGCGCGGCAGCTTTTCGGCGTCCACGATGCGGAAGCGGGCGAGCATGCTCCCGATCGGGACGAGGATTCCGGCGAGAACCCAGAAGACCGACGGACGGCTCTTCTCGGAGCGCTGCTTCTTCACGGGCGAATCGGATTCAGGCATCGTCCCATTATCCGTGACACAGCATCAGGCTCGGCGCATGAAGGCGGAGCGGCTCAGCCTTCGAGGACGAAATCCGCTCCGAGCAACTGCAGCTTCGTGATGAAGTTCTCGTACCCGCGGCTGATGATCCCGACGTTGCTCACCGTGGACTGGCCCTCGGCCGTCAGTGCCGCGATCAGGTGACTGAATCCGCCACGAAGGTCGGGGACCTCGATGTCGGCGCCCTTCAACTCCACCGGGCCTATGATGACCGCGGAGTGGTTGAAGTTGCGCTGGCCGAAACGGCACGGATGGCCGCCGAGGCACTCCTTGTGCACCTGGATCTTCGCGCCCATGTCGATGAGGGCATCCACGAAGCCGAAGCGCTGCTCGTACACCGTCTCGTGCACGATCGACACGCCCGACGCCTTGGTCAGCGCCACGACGAGCGGCTGCTGCCAGTCCGTCATGAACCCGGGGTGCACATCCGTCTCGATCACGACCGGCTTGAGCTCGCCGCCCGGGTGGTAGAAGCGGATGCCGTCGTCGTTGATCTCGAAGGCGCCGCCCACCTTGCGGAAGACGTTGAGGAAGGTGAGCATCTCGGGCTGGCGTGCTCCGCCGACGAAGATATCGCCACCGGTCGCCAGAGCGGCGGCCGCCCAGCTGGCGGCCTCGTTCCGGTCGAACAGTGCGGTGTGGCTGTAACCGACGAGCGAATCGACGCCCTCGATGCGGATCACCCGGTCGGTGTCGACCGAGATGATGGCCCCCATCTTCTGCAGGACGTTGATGAGATCCATGATCTCGGGCTCGATGGCCGCGCCCTTGAGCTCGGTGATGCCGGCGGCGCGGACCGCTGTGAGCAGCACCTGCTCCGTGGCGCCCACGCTCGGGTACGGGAGCTCCAGCTTGGCCCCGTGGAGGCCGTTGGGGGCCGTCATCCGGATGCCGCTGGGCAGCTTGTCGACCACCGCACCGAACTTGCGCAGCACCTCCAGGTGGTAGTCGATCGGCCGGTCGCCGATCCGGCAGCCACCCAGGTCGGGGATGAACGCCTCGCCGAGACGGTGCAGCAGCGGCCCGCAGAACAGGATCGGGATGCGGCTAGAACCGGCGTGCGCGTCGATGTCCGCCATGTGCGCCGACTCCACCGCGCTCGGATCGAGCAGGAGCTCGCCCTCCTCCGCGCCGTCCGTCACCTTGACGCCGTGCACATCGAGGAGCCCCCGGACCACGCGGACGTCGGAGATATCGGGCACGTTCCGCAGGACGCTCGGGCCTTCGCCGAGGATCGCGGCGACCATCGCCTTGGTGACGAAGTTCTTGGCGCCGCGGATCTCGATGCGGCCCTGGAGCGGGATCCCACCGTTGATCGTGATGCGATCGCCTTTGAGGCCGACGTGGGCTCCTGCCGCCTGAGCGTCCTGAAGAAGAGAGTTCAAAGTTTCACCGGGAGGGTCGTGGGCCGCCAGCTCGCGCGGCCCGATTCGTATTCGGAGATGCGCGCCTCGTCGCGCAGGGTCAGAGCGATGTCATCCAACCCTTCGAGCAAACGCCAGCGAGTGTAGTCGTCGATCTCGAAAGACACGGTCACTGCACCCACGCTCGCAGTCTTGGCAACCAGATCCACCGTGGCGGATATTCCCGGCTGCGCCTCGATCGCCTCCCACAGGCGCTCGGCGTCCTCCTCCGAGATGATCCCGGTGAGAAGGCCCTGCTTCCCCGCATTCCCGCGGAAGATGTCGGCGAAGCGCGGGCTCAGCACCACCCGGAATCCGAAGTCGCGGAGCGCCCAGACAGCGTGTTCGCGAGACGAACCCGTGCCGAAATCGGAGCCGGCCACGAGCACCGTCGCGCCCTGGTACTCCGGGCGGTTGAGGATGAAATCGGGGTCCTGACGCCAGGCGTGGAACAGCGCATCCTCGAAGCCCGTCTTCGTGACGCGCTTGAGGAACACCGCAGGGATGATCTGGTCGGTGTCCACGTTGGAACGGCGGAACGGGACCGCCGTGCCGGTGACTGTCTCGAACTTCTCCATCAGGCGCCCACCTTCTCTCCGATGGCGTTCAGCGTGCCGCCATCCTGCGGCGTGTCGTCGCCTTCGTGCTCCAGGTCCCACGGGCTCGACAGCGTCCCGCGGATCGCCGTCGCCGCAGCGACCAGGGGCGACACCAGGTGGGTGCGGCCGCCCTTGCCCTGGCGGCCCTCGAAGTTGCGGTTGGAGGTGGAGGCGCAGCGCTCCCCCGGAGCGAGCTGGTCGGGGTTCATGCCCAGGCACATCGAGCACCCGGCGAACCGCCACTCCGCGCCGAACTCTTCGACGATCTTGTCGATCCCCTCGGCCTCGGCCTCGATGCGCACGCGGGCGGAGCCCGGGACGACCATGACGCGCACGCCGTCGGCCTTCTTGTGCCCCTTGATGATGGAGGCGAACGCCCGCAGGTCTTCGATACGGCTGTTGGTGCAGGAGCCCATGAAGACCGCATCCACCGGGATGCTCTTCATCGGCGTGCCCGGCTCGAGGTCCATGTACTCCAGCGCTCGCTCGGCGGCGGCGCGGGCGTTCGGGTCGGCGATCGTCGCCGGGTCGGGCACCGCCTGGCTGAGGGAGACGCCCTGACCGGGATTGGTCCCCCAGGTGACGAACGGCTCGATCTCGGCGGCGTCGAGGTACACCTCTGCGTCGAAGACGGCGTCATCATCGGTCTGCAGCGTCTTCCAGTAGGCGACCGCCTCATCCCAGTCGTCGCCGTGCGGCGCGTGCGGACGGCCCTTCAGGTAGGCGAAGGTCGTCTCGTCGGGCGCGACCATGCCGGCGCGAGCACCGGCCTCGATCGACATGTTGCAGATCGTCATGCGGCCCTCCATGGAGAGCGCGCGGATGGCGCTGCCGCGGTACTCCAGGACGTAGCCCTGCCCGCCGCCCGTGCCGATCTTGGCGATGACGGCGAGGATGATGTCCTTGGCCGTGACACCCGGGCGCAGTTCGCCCTCGACGGTGATCGCCATGGTCTTGAACGGCTTCAGCGGGAGGGTCTGCGTGGCGAGCACGTGCTCCACTTCGCTCGTGCCGATCCCGAAGGCCATCGCGCCGAACGCGCCGTGCGTCGACGTGTGCGAGTCGCCGCAGACCACGGTGATGCCCGGCATCGTCAGGCCGAGCTGCGGGCCCACGACGTGCACGATGCCCTGCTCGATGTCTCCGAGCGAGTGCAGGCGGATGCCGAACTCCTCGGCGTTCCGGCGCAGCGTCTCGATCTGGGTGCGACTGGTGAGGTCGGCGATCGGCCGGTCGATGCCGATCGTCGGCGTGTTGTGGTCCTCGGTCGCGATCGTGAGATCGGGACGGCGAACCGGGCGACCTGCCATTCGCAGGCCATCGAAGGCCTGCGGGCTCGTCACCTCATGGACGAGGTGCAGATCGATGTAGATGAGGTCGGGCGAACCATCTTCGCCCTTGGCGACCAGATGGTCGTTCCAGACTTTCTCGGCCAGCGTCAGCGGCCCGGTGGGGGTGCTCATTCTCTTACGAACTCCTTAGCGTGTGAACGGATCAGCCGTCGACGGACTCCGCGGCGAGGGTGGCCTGATGACTAGGACTCGCCGCGGCGGCTAAGGAGGAGAAGACCCGCGTACACACACCCAGAGTACCATCCGGCGCTGAGGGTCCCTCCGGTTGCGCGGCCGGCGCGGCAGCCACCGGCTCACGCCCTCGGTGTCTCCTCGATGACGGATTCGACCAGGATCACGGTGATGTTGTCATGTCCGCCCGCCTCGTTCGCCGCGTCCACGAGGGCCGCCGCCGGGTCGGGGTGGCCTGCCGCGAGGACCTCCGCGATCCGGCGATCGCTCAGTTCGCGCGTGAGCCCATCCGAGCAGATCAGGAAGACCTGCCGGCCCTCCTCGGCGATCAGTTCGAAGTCGGCATCGACGAAGTCCTCGGCGCCGAGCGCGCGCGTGATGACATTCCGCTCCGGATGGATGGCGGCCTGCACCTCGGTGATGAGCCCGGCGTCGACCAGCTCCTGTACGGCCGAGTGATCGACCGTCAGCTGACGCAGGCGTTCGCCGTCCCAGGAGTAGACCCGCGAGTCGCCGACGTTGACGACCATCCATTGCTCCGCCGCCAGTTTCGGCACCCGGACGCGGACGATTCCGGTCAGGGTCGTGCCGGCGACGGCCGGGCCGGACTCGTCCGCCCCGGACAGTGCGCGCACCGCCGCGTTGGCCTCGTCGATCGCACGGATCACCTCGTCGGGAGTCGGACGGCTGCCCGGCTGGAGCGTGCGGGCGAGGCTCTCCACGGCGGTCCTGCTGGCCAGGTCGCCGCGCGCGTGGCCGCCCATGCCGTCGGCGACGACGAAGACCGGGTCCTCGGCGAGAGTGCTGTCCTCGTTCACATGGCGTACCGCACCCGTGTCGCTGCAGACGGTCACCCCGACGCGAGAGCTCATGTGCGGTGATCCTCCTGCTCCGGCGGCGCAGCTCAGCGCGCCTGTCGGACCATCCTATGGCGCACGGTTCTCGGTGGGCTCCTCGGCCGGGGCGGTTTCCGCATCGTCCCCGCCGATGGCCTCGGCGACGCTGGAGCCGCTCATCCTCAGCTTCACCAGACTGGCAACGGTGGCGACGAGCATCGAGCCGACGATCACGATGAGGGATGTCCACGTGCTGATGTCCGGAGCCCACTCGATGTGGTTCCCGCCGTTGAGGAACGGCAGCTGGTTCTCGTGCATCGCGTGGAACACGAGCTTCACCCCGATGAACGCGAGGATGAACGCGATCCCGTACTTGAGGTACACGAGCTTGTCGAGAAGGTGGCCGAGGAGGAAGTACAGCTGGCGCAGGCCCATCAGCGCGAAGACGTTCGCCGTGAACACGATGAACGGGCTCTGGGTGATGCCGAAGATCGCCGGGATGGAGTCCAGCGCGAACAGCACGTCCGTCGTCCCGAGGGCCAGGAAGACGATGATGAGCGGCGTGAACATCCGCCGGCCGGCCACCGTCGTGCGCAGCTTGTTGCCCTCGTACCGGTCCGAGACCTTCAAATGCCGGCGCGCGAATCGGACGAACCAGGAGTCCGCTTCACCCACGTCGTCGTGGGAGAGGAAGGCCTGGTTGAACGCGGTCCACAGCAGGAACGCGCCGAAGAGGTAGAAGATCCAGCTGAAACTCGCGATGAGGCCGGCGCCGAGGACGATGAAGACGCCACGGAACACCAGCGCCAGGACGATGCCGACCATCAGCACTTCCTGCTGATACTTCCTGGGCACCGCGAACCTGGCCATGATGATGACGAACACGAACAGGTTGTCGATGCTCAAGCTGTACTCGGTCAGCCAGCCGGCGAGGAACTGCCCGGCGTGCTCCGCGTCCCCGATCAGCAGCATCAGGAGCGCGAACACCAGCGCCAGCGCAACGTAGAAGCTCACCCACAGGGCCGACTCGCGCGGGCTCGGAATATGGGGCCGCTTGAAGATGATCAGCAGGTCGGCCGCGAGGATCAGCAGCAGAACGACCAGGGAGCCGACCTCGAACCAGAGGGGCAGAACAGTTTCCACGAGGGACCTTTCGAAGGGCGTCGGACATCGCCGAAAGTCTCTCCCGCACCTTTCGGTGCCACTGCGCCCGGGCCCACTGCTTCGCGGACCGTGATGACGTGCACAGCGCCGGCCCTGCAGCAACCTGCCTGCGGAACCGTCCGGGATACTCCCCTTCGCTCCCACCATCGTACCGGACAGGTCGCCGGCCCGCTGGGGTGGAACGCGGAGAATTCCGCGATCGCGACGGCATCGAGGCTTGCCGGCTGGATACCGCGCCAGTAGCGTGTGGATCAGGGGGTGGGGTATGAACGCACTGATGGCGGACCTCGAACGGGACGAGCGGCGACGCCGGAGCGTGAGGCTCCTGGTCGTACTGGCGATCCTGACCGGAGCGGGAGCGTGGCTGACGGGCCCGTGGGGCATCGTAATGCTGACCAGGGGTGAGGCCATCGGCTGGCTGCTCGTAGCGAGCGGCGTGGTGCTGTTCGCCGCTGCCGTGACGGCCATCATCGTGGCGCGCCGTTTGCGCGTCTCCGTGGAAAGCCTCCCCGGCAAGCCGAATTCGCGATTTGACGAGCCGGAGCCGTCACGCAATCCGAACGGCGGGTACTCCCTGACCGGCACGCAGATCGGGTCGCGCTAGTCTCCACGAGCGGACACTAGGACCGTTCGGCACTCTGCCCCGTCGAGCCGCCGCGTTCGGGTCCGGATTCGCCAATCGTCTCGGGTGAGGCGACGAACTTGGTCAGCAGGGCTTCAAGGATCTCCAGCTCCCCCTGGGTGAATGACCCGAAGAGGTCTTCTGCAGCCCCGGAGGCCAACCGCTGTGCCGCGTCGAAGGCATCGATTCCTTTGCTTGTCAGAGTGAGGTCGGCAACTCGTCTGTCAGTGGCGGACTGCGTGCGGCTGAGGTAGCCGAGATTCTGCAGATCCTCGACGGTTCGGACCATTCCGGCCTTGTCGCTGCCGGTCTGGCGGATGAGGTCCCGTTGAGTGGAGACGCCGGCGCGTCGCAGAAGCATCATCACGCCGAAGTGCCGGCCGGTCAGACCGAGCTCGGACAGGGCGGTATTGAGCGATCCGGCGGCTCTTCGGTGCGCTTGACGGAGCAGTAACCCGAGGTTGAGGTTCACTCCGCGTGGTTTCGGCATTCCCCCATTCTATGTTAGATTCACTTGAATCCGATTCATCTGAATCTATTGGGGGGGCGAATGACGACACGATCAGAAACGGCTGCGGCTACGGCACGCAGACCCGTGCCTGGCTGGCCCTCATGGGTATTCCGCATCACCAGCACGGTCGCTGCGGTCATGTTGTTCAATCAGGCGGTCTTCGCGGGTCAGTTCTTGGACGGAACATACGACTCCTTGCACGCGCACCGGGAGAATGCGACGTACGCCGGGATCTCTGTGCTGATCTCTGCGGTCGCGGCGGTGCTGGTGCGCTGGCCGGGCCGGGGACCGTGGTGGCCGATCCTGGCTTCGATCGGCATCTTCGGGCTTATCGCGCTGCAGATCGTTCTGGGTTTTGCCAGGGCGATCTCGCTGCATGTGCCGCTGGGCGTCGCGACCATCGTGCTCGCGGTCGGTCTCGCCGTGTGGGCTTGGCGGCGATCGTGACAGGGAAGGGCGACCGGGTCGAGTTCAGCCGTCGTGGGTTCATCGGCGCCGGCCTCGTCGCCGGAGTCGGGCTGGGCATCGGGATCCCGTTTTTCCAGGGTGCCGATGGCTCGAGTTCCACCGGTAATCTGCTTCGAAGCGGTCGACCGCTCCCCCAGCCGTTCACGCTGCCGTTCCGTACTCCGCCCGTGCTTCAGCCCACACGCAGCGACAGGGATGCGGACTACTACGACATCACGCAGACCGCGGCGATGGCCTCCATCCTGCCCGACGTCAAGACCGCGATCTGGGGTTACAACGGAATCTTTCCCGGGCCCACGATCAATAGCCGACGCGCCCGCACATCCGTCGTGACGCACACCAACAATCTGCCTGTGCCCACCGTCGTCCATCTTCACGCCGGCCGAACACCCCACGACAGCGACGGATATCCGATCGACTACGTCTTCCCGGTAGACCGGTCCTATATGAAGCAGCACACGAGCATGGATCACATGGATATGGGAGGCGCGATAGCGGGAGACACAAGCGATGGTCACCGCGCCTATGCCTACCCGCTTGATCAGCGTGCGGCGATGCTCTGGTACCACGATCACCGGATGGACTTCACCGGCCCCAGCGTGTGGCGCGGACTCGCCGGGATCCACTTCGTCCGCGACGAAGAGGAAGACGCCCTCGGGCTCCCTTCGGGCCCGCGGGAGCTTCCGCTGATGATCACCGACCGGAGCTTCGCTGCAGACGGCTCACTCGCCTATCCGAGCGTCGATGAGACCTTGATGACCACACCAGGAGTCACCGACGCCTTCGTGGCAGGGGTCCTCGGTGATGTCATGCTCGTCAACGGGACCCCCTGGCCGGTCGCGAAAGTCGACGGCGCCAAATACCGGCTCCGTATCGTCAACGCGTGCAACGCTCGACGGCTCGACCTGCGTCTCGACCCTCAACCCAAAGGGGCGTTGACTCAAATCGGCACTGACGGGGGTCTCCTCGCGGCACCGATCCGCCAAGAACATTTTGAGCTCGCACCCGCCCAGCGGGTGGACCTCATCATTGACTTCTCAACCTTCAAGCCCGGAACACGTGTGACACTTGTCAACGATTTCGGCGACGCCAACATGTCCCAGGTGATGCGCTTCGTCATCGGAGAAAAGATCGATGACCCGTTCACCGTGCCCGACAAACTCTCCACGATCGAAACACTGACGGCCGCACAGTCCGTCATCACGCGCACCTTCCGTTTCCGATCGGGCGACGTCGGCCACACGAAAGGATGGCTCATCGACGGGCAGCCATTCAGCCCCGACAACATCTCCGCGTCTCCGCGACTCGGCACAGTAGAGGTCTGGCGCCTGATCGCCGATTTTCACCATCCCGTGCACATCCACCTGAACCCTTTCCAGGTGCTCTCTCGCGGCATCGGAGGACCCGGCCCATTCGACGCCGGCTGGAAGGACACCATCGACCTCCGTCCCGCCGAAGAGGCATCCATAGCGATCAAGTTCGACGGCTACGCCGGAAAATACGTCTTCCACTGCCACAACCTCGAACACGAGGACATGGCCATGATGGCCAACTTCACCACGCGAAGTCTGTGACCACCCTTCAGCGAAGAGCTGGGGAACGGCCTTCCACGGGAGGCCCGTAGTCGGCGACGACGGAATGAGTCGCACCATCGAGGGTGATGGTGCCGCCGTGGGGAATGATCCACTGGGGCCGCGTGTGGCCGAAGGGCACGCCGACGCAAACGACCGCGTCGGAGTTGTACCGGCCGATCTGCTCGATGACGATGTCCCGCTGAGCCGCCCGCAGCTCGGCGCGCTCTGCCGCGGAGGGCACCGGCGAGTGCAGTTCGCTCACAGGCGGCCGGGCGACCAGTACGCTGGCGATGGCCTCGAGCACGCCTCGCTCACCGAGGGCACGCACCCAGCGCTTCACCTGATCCGCAGACGGTGTCTCCTCACTGGTCTCCAGCAGCAGGATCGCGCCGTCCAGGTCGGCGGCGGAGGGCATCCGACCTGCCACAGCGATCTGGTCGATGACCTCGATGCAGCCGCCCCAGCTGCGACCCGAGACGGTCTTACTCGGCCCGGCCCACGCCCACGGCTCGGTGGCCTCGCGGTCGCCGAACTCCGTGAGCGCGCGCGG
The DNA here is from genome assembly GCF_056755275.1 of Leifsonia sp. HAY1-4F. Taxonomy (NCBI): domain Bacteria; kingdom Bacillati; phylum Actinomycetota; class Actinomycetes; order Micrococcales; family Microbacteriaceae; genus Leifsonia; species Leifsonia sp. HAY1-4F. Next base: position 21,547 of record NZ_JBNDHX010000003.1, on the reverse strand, counting down.
GTCGTCCCAGGACCGTCCGAAGTCCTCGGATTCACCGGGTTCGGTGAGCTCCAGACTGCCACCGTCGAGCAGAGCGGCACGCAGAGAACGCCGATGAACGTCATCCAGATGTGGGCCAGGACCGAGGTGCACTTGGGTGGAGCCGCCGTAGAAGCTCGGAACGCCGAGACTCCAGAGCAGGTTGTGCAGGTTCGTGTTGTCGCTGTAGCCGAGGAACGGCTTCGGGTTGGCGGCGAGGACGTCAGCGTCGATGTGCGGGATGACGGTCACCTGGTCGTCGCCGCCGATCGTGGCCAGCACCGCGCGAATGCTCGGGTCGGCGAAGGCCGCGATGACATCCGCAGCGCGTGCCTCCGCACTCGCTCCGAGTTGCCGCGTGGTCGGGTACTCGACGGGGATCAGGCCCGTTGCCTCGGTCAGCCGTCGCATCGCCTGCTCGTGCAGAACCGCCGAGACAGCAGGTGCCGCGAAGGCCGGCGAGAGCACCGCGACCCGATCTCCCGGTACAGCCTTCGGTACGGCTCTGAACGATTTCGCACTCATCCACCGATTGAAGCAGAACGCAACGAGAACCCGCGGCCGGATTGCGATCGCAATCGGTGCCCTTGATCGACCGCGCTTCGGACGGGCTGTGTCGGCGATGAGACCCGCGGAACGATCGCTGGCTGACCGCGTGTTGCTGACGACGCTGACGTTCTCGACCTGGATGCGAACGTCCACAACTCACTCCCGCTCAACGCCCAAGTAGCGATCGGTTGAGTTCGCCGGGGTCTGAGTATCGTGAACGGTAGGGCCCGGCGCGAATTCTTGCCCGTGACACTGGCGAACGCTCCATCCAACCGGCTCCATCGGTACCTACCCTGAACGTATGGACGATCGACTTGCCGCACAGACCCGCGCCGGATACGACGCCGCTGCCTCGGCCTACGCGGAGAGCCTCCCGGACACCAGTTTCGAAGCGGGAATCGATCTGGCGATGATCGATCATTTCGTCGCGCAACTACCTGACGCATCAGCGGTCTTGGACGCTGGCTGTGGCACCGGACGCATGCTCACCTACCTACGGGGTAAGGATGCGTCGCTGACACTCGCAGGAACTGACTTGTCCGCCAACATGCTCGCCGAAGTGAAGAAGCTCGAAGTCGACGTGGATCTGGTCCAGGCGGACTTCGCCGCCCTCCCCTACACCGACGGCACCTTCGACGGTGTCCTCGCCTGGTACTCCATCAGCCACACTCCCCCGCACGCGCTGAAGAGGATCTTCGCCGAGTTCCGGCGCGTGCTGCGGCCCGGGGGTGTCCTCCTGCTCGGCTACCAAGAAGGAAGAGGGGAACGGACGATCAAGAACCCCTACGGGCAGCCGATCGAGTTGACGGCGTTCCTCCACGACTCCCCCTCCGTCATTGAGGCACTGGCCGCAGCCGGGCTCAGTACCGACACCACCCTCACCCGCGCGCCTAGAAGAGCCGAGAAGCACAGCCAGGGCTTCGTGCTCGCCCGGAAGTGAACTCGCCTGCGCGCAGGCGTTTCGCATTCCAGGGGGCGCGAGTGGATTCAGCGAGGTTCCCAACTCAAGACCGCGTCGCGCAGCTCAAGTACAGACTTCGCGCTGTCCAGGCGCAGGACCGGTAGATCAAGCTCATTGAGCCATGCTTCATGGGCGATGCGGCTCCTGCCGTCGAACGCCGGGTCGTCGTAGCCGCTGGCCCAGTCCCGGAATTCCGACCACGCGAATTCATCGAACTCTTTGCTGGCTCGACGTTGGGCCTCCCGCGCTTCAAGGCGCCGTAGCCGCTCCTCCGGGTCAAGCGTCAAGAACACCACGGCATCGCACTCCGCGACGATGCTGTCTCCCCAGCCACTCATCGACCCGGACAAGACCCATGCTTCGCGTGGGACGAACACATCGCGCATCAGGGCCAGCCGCGCATCCTCCGGTCGCTTCTGAACGAAGGGAGGGTTCGTGGGCACCCAGTAGTAGTCGTCCGTGTCCGCGTGAGGAACCGACCAGTAGTCGGCCAGCGCCCGGCCGAGGCTCGTCGTGCCGCTGCCGCTGGCTCCCAAAACGTGAACTCTCGACCGTCGCATGAATCGATCTTCACGCATTTGCTGACCCGTGCGTGGCCGTGACCGGCCGCAATTCGCTCGACGCCCGTTGTCGAACAAGCCGATCGGGCGACAAGGACCGAGCGGGGGCGGCTAACCGAGGGCGTGCGGTCGTTCCCTAGGCTGGTTGCATGAATCGGACCGCGCTGATCGAGCACATCCGTGCTGAACGGAGCGCTTCATCGCGCCCGCTCATCGTTGGTGTCTCGGCTTCGGCGGCTCGGGTAAGTCGACCCTCGCCCGTGAGCTCGTGGAGGCGATACCCGGTGCCGTGCGCATGCGCGGCGACGACTTCCTGGACCCCGTCCGGTCGCACGAGCGCTCCACCGATTGGGATGGGGTGGAGCGCCAGCGCTTGGTGTCAGAAGTCCTGACGCCCGTGCGACTTCGACAGCCTGGGCACTTCCGCCGATTCGACTGGGTAAAAGGAACGCTCGGGGAGGCGGAACCCGTGCCGGAAACCGACGTCCTCATCGTCGACCTCATCGGTCTGTTCCACCCGGAAGCATTGCCCAGCATCGACATCACGGTGTGGTGCAACGTCGATCTCGACACCGCTGCAGAGCGCGGCATCGCGAGAGACAGGCAGCTCGGCCGTGACCATGAGACCCTCTGGCGCGAAGTCTGGACCCCGAACGAGCGCGACTTCGCAATGCGCTACGCACCGCGTAGCCGCGCGGACGTACTTTACGAAGAGCCGCGGGAGAGGATCACGGGCCGGGCAGCGGACGGAGCTTGAAGATCAGGATCCCGAGGTACTTGTTCATCCACTCCTGCTTGTGAGGGAAGCGCTGCGCGATGTCCTCGGGCAGCTGCGGCTCGACGGCGGCCTCGATCCAGAGCCCTGCGGCACTGAAGGTGTTGATCAGCCCCGACATCGTGTACGGGCGTTTGGTGAGAGCGATCTGGTCGTTCCAGCCGGTGCGATACGAGAAAGTAGGCGCGCTGGTGAAGTACTCCTCGCCGAGGGAGGTGCCGTTTTGCTCGGCGCGTTCGAGGGCGTACCGGACGGGTTGCGTCCTGGTCAGCAGGATGAAGCCGTCCGTGGCGAGCATCGCCCGCGCAGCGCTCAACGTGCGCTCTGGGTCGGACGCGTACCCGAAGGACTGAAGGAACATTATTCGGTCGAACTCTCGGCCTGTAAGCTCCGCGATCGACCCGAGCTCGGACAGGTTGCCCGGGACGAGCTGCAAACCGGGCGGCGCGGCGAGGAAGTTGCCGCTGATGTCTACGCCGACGGAATCGACAGCACCGTCTCGCATCAGCTCGATGAGCTTCCCGCCGTTCCCGCAACCAAGATCGAGGACCGAGCACCCAGAGACGGGGCCGAGCATGTCGCGCTGCGCCGGCCACTCCACGAGTTGATCGAGCGAGTCCTCTTTGCTCCGGGCCTGCTCGTAGTTGGGAGCCAGTCGTCTCCAGGACTCGGTCGGGTCCTGCACGGCAGTGCGTTCGGATGCCGCCGCGCCCTCGGTGCGTTCTTCCCTAGCCACCTCTGAAACATAGCCGTCGTATGCCCCGTTAACAGATCCGCCAAAGCGTGGCAGCTCCAAGTCTTCGACACCGTCACGCGACGGAACGTCAATCCGAAGGGCGGCGCCTTCTTAACCGGCTACGGGTCGGTGCGGCGGGGCGGCTCGTTACTCGACGACGTACTACCTCGATCGGCTTGCCCGTCGCCAGAGACAGGAGCCTCAGTAGGGAAGGTTTCCTCGTAGTCAGGGTCGGTTTTGGTTGAGTCCGCATCGCAGGTGACGGTGCCGATCCCGAACTTGCCGATCACCGTGGCCCCGTCCGACTGGTAGACGCTGATGCATCCGATGCCTCTGAAGGCGCCGAACTCCTTCACGTAGATGAAGCCGCGTTTCCCGTTCGTGGCCTGCGCCCCTTGAAGATCAGGGAACCCATTCTTCGCATTGGGGGCACCATATGTCTGGTCGTGAGCATTCACGCCCCAATCGCTCGTAGTCGAGCCGGCGTATTGGGCTATCGCCTTCCAGCTCGTGCCCGGGTCGGCCGTGATGGTAATTGATGTGCTGCCGGGAGCGAGAAAGCCGTCTTTGATATGCACGGTCGTGGAGCGCTGAGCACAGTTCCACCCGGTCACGCCGATAAGCGGCGTGACCTTGCCGGAGGCGTCTTGTACGAATCCGCTCTCCGAGGGGACCGAGACATTTCCGGTGTCGCTCATGCAGGTGACGTCGAGGATTACGGAGTTCGCTCCGTTCGCGGCATGCCCCAGGTGGAGGGTCGCCGTGCCGGTATGCGTGACGATGACAGCTTTCCCGATCGGTAAGACGGTGGTGCCGCCAGGAAAGCTGTTGGCATCGTTCATCAGCTGATCCCTTCGGCGGGGAGCGGTGCGGGGTTGAGGTCGTGGAGGTCCGCGCGCAGGCGTACTCGTGCTAGCTGTAGCCGAACCCGGGCCGTCGATGGCTTGATGTCGACCGTCTCAGCGGCCTGGTCGATTGAGACGCCTTCCAGCACTGTGAGATTGGGGATGATGGTTCCGGGATCCAGTAAGTGCATGACCACCTCTCTAGGTCGAGTCATGGCGGGCGCGGGGTCGACCTGTCGCTGCGGTTGCAGAACCAAGCATCTCTCGCAGAGCACGAATCTCGCCCGCAAGCGCTGAGGCGGGATAGGCCTTCGACCTGCGCGGAAGATAATCGCGCACGAGTGACTCTGTCTCAACGAGCTCCGTCGCGAACCAGGCTCGGACCTCGCTCGGATCTTCGAGGCCCTCCGGAAGGCGATGCCACACGATGAAACGCCGCTGCGTCCGACCTACAGGACCCGCCGAAGCTCCCAACGGGAATTCGTCGGGGCCGTAGTTCCGCCCGGTGATGAACGCGATGTCGACGACGTAGTCGTCCTCGCTTTCGGGAGGCGCAAATCGCGAGATCTCCCGCGAAATAATCTTGTGCGCTTCGAGAGCGGCCCCATGCTCAGAGAAGATCCCTCCGCTCACGATCGCCATACGGGCAAGCTCCCCGGCTCAGAAGCGTTCACGTCGCGAACCTAGCGCACTCACAAGGCGTCCTTTCGGAGGACACGAATCCGAGACAGAACGAGTGAACCAATGATCAAGGAGATGTAGCAGACGACGAACCCAGCAGAAAAGACCATACGAGCCAAGACAAGGAGACGAATGCTCAAGGCAAGACGAGAGTGACAGAGGGCAATGCACGCAGGCACCTTAAGTGAGGCTCTTCGGCAGCCCAGTGAATGACAGGGGTGGCTTGTAAACCCTGTTGCATGGCAAATCGGGGGAATTCGAGCAAGGCGAACCGGCGCGCAGCGTCCTACGCGCGACAACGCCAAGCACACGACGCGGCTGCCGTACGGCATGCTGAGGACCGCCAGCGAGAGGCCGCACAGCGGCACGCCGCCGACGCGGATGTTGGAGCTGGAGACTAACTGGGGCACGCGCGTCGACGCCCTCCATCGGCTTGGTGAGGTCTCGCGAACCATCGAGCGACTCCGCCGCGAACAAGACACCGCGATCCGCGAGCGAGACGAGTTGATCGTCAAGCTTCGAGAGGCAGGCGAAGGCGGGAACTCGTTGTCTGCGCGAACGGGACTGAGCCGGCAAGGCCTGAGCCGGCGATCTCGAGACCAAACCGCTGAGACCTAGTGAACTCGCGGAAGCTCGAGAAGTGCCGCAGCGATAGTCTCTACTAGCCGCCCCAACGCCGAAGCTGCTCGTGGATCGTCGATTCGTAGGCTTCCGAGCAAACGTGAACGTGACGGGCTCGAGCCCCTCGAAATCGGGTTTCTCGCTCAGCCCTGTTTGATATGCCACGCTCGACCACCGGACTTTCGTGTGCTCAAAGTCGATCCGCGCGCTGATGGTTGCGCAGTCCAAATCCCCGCACTGAGAGCAATACAAGATCGCCGTGCGACCGTCGGCAAAGCGCACCCACGTCTTGTCGTTCGGCTGATACCCATCGAGCAACGCGCGTAGGCTTTCGACGGGATGCGCACGGCCTTCCGTCCCGCGTACCATTTCTGTTCGCTCGTCTACGACGCTGCCGTCGGGCATTCGGAGATGAGAGCGGAGCGCGACGCCATTGATCGTCCAATCGAGGAAATGGACGGGGATTCGTCTCTTCTTACTGCGCCAGCCCCCTCTGATGTCGACAATCACGTCTTCCGTGGCCACCCACTCCGTTCCGAGGACATCAAGCGTTGCCTCGGGGCTTCCGCGGAGTAGTTGGACATGCCGTCAGGTTAGTAGGCCATTTCGTGGCACGGTGCGCGGATCCCAATCAGCATCACCCTCGATGTTTACGCCGACCTCTTCGAGGATGGCCTGGACGCCGTTGCCATCGCACTGGATGACGCAGCTATGAAGTCGAATGTTGCCAAAGTGTTGCCACGAACCCGGTTTCTCCACCGACGGCCGACGAAGAAAAAAGCCCGCTTCCCTTGACAATCAAGGGAAGCGGGCTGATGTGACCCCAGCGGGATTTGAACCCGCGTTACCGCCGTGAGAGGGCGACGTCCTAGGCCGCTAAACGATGGGGCCGTTCTTGCAACTAGAAAATCATGCCACAGATGGGGTGAGGCTACCAAAACGGCGCCGTCTTCCCGGGCGCGTCGTCGTGCACCTTCGACGCGAAGGCGCGCGCTCTCAGGCGAGCACGCGCAGCGACCCGGGAACGACCGTGACCTCGATCGGGAGCGGGCCGATCCGCTCCCCGTCGGCGTAGGCGACGACATCCTCCGCTTCGATGCGGACGCTGCTCACCGGCAGGATGCTGACCTCGGGCAGACTGGTGTGCTCACCCCGGAACACCTTCGGGAACATGCGCAGGAAACGGAGCGGCGACATCCGCTCGACGATGAAGAGATCGAGACGGCCGTCGGCCAGGTCCGCGTCGGGCACGATCAGCATGCCGCCGCCGAGCGACCGGTTGTTGGCCACCGAGACGAGCATCGCATCCACTTCGATCAGGCGGCCGTCGGCGTGGATGCGGTACGGGCGAGGCGCCAGCGTCGCGAGCTCCCGCAACAGGGCGATGATGTAGCGGCTGCGTCCCCGGGGACGCGTCATCAGGTTGGCGCGCTCGTTCACCGTGGCGTCGAAACCGGCCGAGACGACGCAACCGAACCACGTCGTGAGTTCGCCGTGACGGATGGTGCCCGCGTCGATCGTGCGCGGCTCCCGCTGAAGCGCATCCAGCAGGAAGGCGATGGCCGCCTCCGTGTCGCGGACGGGGAGGCCCAGGCCGTCGGCCAGGTCGTTCCCGGTTCCGCTCGGCACGATTCCGAGCGGGACGCGACGTCCCGCGACGAGGTCGATGCCGAGGTTCGCCATCCCGTCTCCGCCCACGACGACGAGTGCGTCCGCGCCGGCGTCCAGCGCCCGGGCGGTCTCGCGCCGGAGCAGCTCGAGATTCGCCTCGTCCATCACCACGACACGATGACCGGCCTCGCGGAGGCGTTCGACCGTGCGCGGGCCCACCTCGCGACGGTGGCCGAAGGACGCCATCGGGTTGACCGCGACGACCACGGCCAGCGAAGTTCCGGTCACAGTGCCGATGATGACACACGACGGCCGACGCAGGGGCTTGCGGCGGGCCGGCGTCAGCAGCGGGCCGGCGTCAGAGGCGCAGCCGGCGCAGGAGCTGGGCGTTGACCGCTACGACGATCGTCGAGACCGACATGAGCACAGCGCCCACGGCCGGCGACACGAGGATGCCGAGACCGATGGCGACACCGGCCGCCAGAGGGAGCGCGACCACGTTGTAGCCGGTGGCCCAGGCGAGGTTCTGAAGCATCTTGCGGTAGGTGGCGCGCGACAGCGCTATCACCGCCGAGACGCCTCGCGGGTCGCTGGAAGCGAGAACCACGCCGGCGGACTCGATGGCCACGTCCGTCCCGGCGCCGATCGCGATGCCGACGTCCGCCTGCGCCAACGCCGGAGCGTCGTTGACGCCGTCCCCGACCATCGCCACCCGCGAACCGTCGGACTGCAGCCGCGCCACGGTGCCGGACTTGTCCCCCGGCAGCACTTCCGCGAACACCTCGTCGATGCCCAACTCGCCCGCGACCGCGTCCGCCACGGCGCCGGAATCCCCGGTGAGCATGGCGACGCGGACGCCGCGCTCGCGCAGCGAACGGACCGCCTCCCGCGATTCGGGACGGATCACGTCGGCCAGCGCGACCATGCCGGACACCTGGTCCCCACGGAGGACGTGGACGACGGTCTGGCCGGCCGCCGCAGCGCGATCGGCCGCCTCGCGGACAGCACTGCCCGCCGTCAGGCGGCGTTCGGCGAGGAGGCGCGGAGCGCCGACCGTGACCGGCTCGCCCTCCACGACGGCGGATGCACCGCGCCCACCGAGCGCTTCGAAGTCGCGCACCGGCGGGACCGGGAGTCCCCGCCGTCGTGCCTCGCGGACGATGGCTGCGCCGATCGGGTGCTCAGCGGGTGCCTCCACGGCCGCGGCGAGGGCGAGGAGCGCATCCTCGTCCCCCTTCTCCGCCACTACTGTAACGACCCCCTGGCGGCCTTCGGTCAGCGTGCCGGTCTTGTCGAAGAGGACCACGTCGATGTTCCGTGCGTCCTCCATCGCGTGGCGGTCGCGGATGAGCAGGCCTTTCCGGGCCCCGATCGATGTGGAGATCTGGGCGACCAGCGGGATGGCGAGCCCCAGCGCGTGCGGGCAGGCGATGATCAGGACGGTCACCACACGCTCGAGGATGAACGCCGGATCGCTGGGGCGGAGGATCAGCCACACGACCAGCGTGACGATGGCGACGGCGAGCGCGACATAGAACAGCCACGCGGCGGCGCGGTCGGCGAGCACCTGCGTGCCCGACTTGCTCGCCTGAGCCTCGGAGACGAGCTTCATGATGCCGGCCAGGGCGGTATCGCCCCCGGTCCGGGTGACCCGGACGACGAGCGACCCGCTGCCCGAGATGCTGCCGGCCACCACCTGCTCCCCCGGCCCGCGCGTCACCGGCTTGGACTCGCCGGTCAGCAGTGACTCGTCGAGCTCGCTCCGCCCATCCACGATCTCGCCATCGGCTGGGACCGCCGAGCCGGGACGGACGCGCACCAGGTCGCCCACTCTCAGGTCGGCGACGGCCACGGCCTGCGGCTCGGCGTGGATGTCCGGAAGCCTCTCAGCGGTGTCCGGCAGGAGCTTGGCCAGCTCGCCCAGTGCATCCTGAGCCCCCATCACAGCGGACATCTCGATCCAGTGACCGAGCAGCATGATCACGATGAGGGTGGCGAGCTCCCACCAGAAGTCCATCCCGGGCAGGCCGAACGTCACGGCGACGCTGTAGCCGAACGCGACCACGATCGCCAGCGAGATGAGAGTCATCATCCCGGGCTGCTTGGCGCGCAGCTCATCGACGGCGCCGCGGAGGAAGACGAGGCCGCCGTAGAAGAAGATCGCGACGCCGAACACGGCGGGGATGTACTGGCTGCCGGGGAACCTCGGACCGGCCAGGCCGAGGATGCCCTGGAGTCCCGGTGAGAAGACCAGCGCCGGAATGGTGAGGACCAGCGTCAGCCAGAACTTCCGGCGGAAGATGGCCGGATCGTGGCCGGCGTGTGCGGAGTGGTCGTGGCCGCCGTGTGCCTCGTGCCCTGCGTGAGCGTCGTGCCCGGCATGAGCATCGTGTCCCGCGTGTGGGTCGTGGTGCTGGTGATGCGAGGCGTTCGGGTCGAGGGCTGTCGGCGTGTTCTTCTCGCCCATGTCAATCGAAACGGTACCCCCTAGGGGTATATTCCTCAAGCGCGCGCTTGCACTCCTCATCCCATCCGGTATTTCCTAAGGACATGAGACTCACGAAGTTCGAACATTCCGGCCTGGAGCTCGAAGAGCGCGGCGCGAAGCTGTTCATCGACCCGGGCGCCTTCACGTCGCCGCTCACCGACACGGCCGGCGCGGTGGCCGTGGTCATCACGCACGAGCATCCCGATCACTGGACGCCCGAGCAGCTGAACCGGGTGCTCGAGCTGTCTCCCGAGGCGAAGATCTACGGGCCGGAGGGTGTCGCCGCGGCAGCATCCGGCTTCGACGTCACGGTCGTGCACCCCGGCGACACCATCGAGGCGGGACCCTTCACGCTCCGGTTCTTCGGGGGGAAGCACGCCGTCATCCACTCGAGCATCCCGGTGGTCGACAATGTCGGCGTCCTCGTGAACGACACCCTCTACTACGCGGGCGATTCGTTCGCCGAGCCGGAGGGCGTGGAGGTCGATCTGCTCGCGGCACCGGCAGGTGCGCCCTGGATGAAGATCGCCGAGGTGATCGACTACGTGCTCGCCCTCAAGCCCAAGCGGAGCATCCCCATGCACGAGATGGTGCTCTCGCGGGCCGGCAAGGACATGTCGAACGCGCGACTGAAGTGGGCGACCGAGCAGAACGGCGGAACGCACTACCCGCTGGAGCCGGGCGACTCCCTGGAGCTCTGACCGCCGTCAGCGGCCGTGCTCGGCGAGGATCTGGTCCACGTCGATCCGCCGCAGCAGCGCCTCCCAGTCGATCGAGCGGGCCTCGTCGGCGACATCCTCGTCGGCGAGCACTCGCCCGCTCCGCTCGACGACGATGCCGCGCGGCAGCGTCCCGTTGAGCTCGGCCAGGATGGCGTCGTCGACGGCCTCGGTGTCGAAGTCGGCGCCGACGCGTGCGTAGTAGTCGCCGGAGAGGGTGTAGGACACGATTCCGGTTTCGATGCGGCTCATGCGACGCATGCTAGCGCGTCTCCGCCGCTGGTGGTGAAGCCGATGAAGCCTCAGATGGATGCGCACGGCGCCGTGAGCGGACCGGCCGGAAGCGTACAGTGCCGGGCATGAGTGATCGACCGGATGACACGGAAGAACTGCGCGACGCGGACCAGCCGCGGGATGCGGACGAGCCGCGCGACCCGGACCAGCCGCGCGACGCGGACGAGCTTGCGGATGCCGTCAGCGACCTCGGCGAAACGAACACCGACAGGCTGGAGACCGTGAGCGAGCGCAACGAGTCCCTCGCGGAGCGTGTGCCGTCGGACGATGACCTACCCCGCACGAAGGGGTCACCCGGTCAGGGGTAGGCAGGCAGAACTGTCCCCGGGCGGGGACTGGGGGCGGGTGACCGCGCTCGATACGTTTGGCCTGTGAGTTCAGAGCGGATGCGCGATCGCGCCCCCGGCGTAGCCGTGATGGAGCACGTGGTGCGACTCCGCGAGGCGTTTCCGGGCCGTTCGGCGCTGGCTCGCGCGTTCGGGGCCGATCCGCTTCCCGCTGAGGCGCATCCCTGGTTCGCAGGGGCTCTGGGCGAGCGCGAGGTCGGCGCAGCGCTGGCGCGCCTGCCGCGTGGGTGGAGTGCCTTCCATGCGGTTCCGGTCGGTTCCGGGGAGGCGGATGTCGACCATCTCGTCGTCGGTCCCGGCGGCGTGTTCGTCGTCAATACGAAGCATCACCGCGGGGCACGGCTCACGGTGTACGAGCGGTCGATCCTCGTCAACGGCGTGAAGCAGCCGTACCTGCGGAACGCGGATCTCGAGGCATCGCGGGTGCGCGGCCTGCTGCTGCGCGCCGGTATCAAGACGCGCGTGCATCCGGTCATCGCGGTGGTCGGCGCCAAGGAGGTGCGCTTCCGGCAGCACCCGGCGCACGCGACAGTGCTGAGGGCGGAAACCCTCGTCCGCTGGTTGTCGCGACGGCCGGCGGGTCTGGATGCGGACACGGTCGCTCGCGCAGCGCAGCTGTTCGACGACCCGGCGACGTGGCGAGCCGTGGAGTCGCGCCCGGGCACCCTCGAGCGGTTCGACGCGATCGCGCGCGAGGTGAACACGGCGCGGTTCGTGCGCGCAGGGTGGGGCCTCGCCGGTGCGCTCGGCGTGATCGCCGTCGCCCTGTCGTTCCTGCCGCACTGAGACGTTCATAGGCGCGAACCGGTAAGCCTTTGCTCAGGCGAGGTGGACCGTCGTCCGCATCGTAAGGGCGAGCGCACCCTCCGTCTCGGCGAGCTCGAGCCGGACTTCCGCGGCCGACAGCTCGGACAGCGACCGGAGGTGCGTCCCACCGCACGGGATCTCGACCGTGCCGTCGGGCAACTCAGCACACCAGCGACGGCGGTCGCCGAGGCCGAAGGCGCCGGGATCGCGGACGATCGAGACCGGTGCGCCACTCCCGATCCACGCTGCGAGGATGCGGTCCACGGCGGCGGACGCCTCTTCCCGTAGGCCCGCGAGGTCCGCCGCGGCGAATCCCTTCTTCCGGAGGCTTTTGCCGATCCGGTACTCGTCCACCGAGCCGGCTTCGAGGATGCGGGAGCTCACGATGGCCAGCTGGTCGAAGTTCGGACGGCCTCGTCCATCCACAGGCACATCCTTCGTCCACAGGCCGGACAACGCATCGTTCAGCGCGAGCGAGGCGAGGTGGCAGGCCGTGTGCCCGGCCGAAAGCGCTCGCCTGCGCTCGGGATCGACCCGCACGACGGCCGCCGCGCCCGGTTCGATCCCCCCAGCGTCCTCCACGAGGTGACATACGACGAACGCCCAGCCCTCTGTCCCGGTTCGCACCGGCGCGTCGCCGACGTGCAGCACGGTGCCATCGGTGGTCCCGACGACAGCGTCCACCACGGCGTACGACCGGTCGCCGACGAACAGGGTGCCGACGTCCGCGGGCTGATCCGGCCACACCGGGTCGACGGGGTGCAAGGCCGTCCGGTCCAGGAGGACGGCGGCGCGTCCGTCCGGGAGCGGCTCGACGTGGACGACGGCGCCAGTGGAGGTGAGGTCGCCGTCGGGGTAGGTGACGACCGTGTCGATGCGGGGCAGGCTCATCCCTCCAGCCTAGGTCGGCGCCTAGGGTGGATCCGGTGCGTAACGCGGCGAAGGCTTTCGCAACAGGTCGTCATGTTCCTGGCAGCGGTACGTGCCGGCGCGGTAGAAACGATCGATCATGTCCCGCATCTTCACGAGCAAGTTCAGCCCGGGCCGCGCCCGCTGGGAGCTGGTCGCCAGCCCGCAGGGCGACGTCTACGCGTTCCCGCTCACGCTGCCGCTCGCGCAGCGGCAGGCCCGGGGCGGCCATCGGCGCTACCTCGTGGGGCGGGTCAGTAAGGGCGGGGAGGCGTGGACGGCCGCAGGCCCATCCGGGCTGGTGTACGGGACGACGTTCCCGTCGCTCCCGTCCGCACTTGAAGCGATAGCGGACGAGGTCGACCTGGCCCCCGTGCCGTGACGGCCGGCCGCAAGCGCTCGCACCCTTCGCCGAGGTGCTCCATCCTTCGCCGAGGTGCTCCGTCCTTCGCCGAGGTGCTCGTTGTTGCACCGGCGTTCGGCGTGTCGTCTGCAACAACGAGCACCTCGGCGCAGGGAAAGGCGCACCGGGGACCGCGCGGAGGAGCGGAGGGGCGCGCCGAGGAGCGGAGGACCGCGCCGAGGAGCGGAGGGACGCGCCGAGGAGCGGAAGGCGCGCCGGGCACCGCGTAGAGGGGCGGGCAGCGTCGAGGGTGGAGGGGCGGCCTCAGGCGGACTTGAGGAGCGCGTCCTCCAAAGCCACCCACGGCAGCATCGCGCACTTCACCCGCGTGACGTACTTGGAAACGCCGGCCAGCGCGACGGCGTCGCCGAGCAACTCTTCGTCTCCCTCCAGCGCACCCTTCGAGTGCATCAGCTCACGGAATGCGGCGATGGAGTCCGCCAGCCGGGCACGGTCGGCGTCATGCACCAAGTCGCTCAGCAGGGAGGCCGAGGCGGTCGAGATCGAGCATCCGTGACCCTCCCAGCCGATCGAATGGATGCGGCCGTCGGCTGAGGTGCGCACCCCGACGGTGACTTCGTCGCCGCAGGTCGGGTTGAACTGGCGGGAGCTCGCGGCCTCGTCGCCCGCGATGCCGTAGCCGTGCTTCTCGCGCGCATGGTCGAGGATGACCTGCTGGTAGAGGTTCTGCAGGTCGCTCATCGGGCGGCCCCCGTGGCCGCGCCGAAGAAGACGCGGGCGTCCGCGATCGCGGCGACCGCCGCATCCACTTCGTCTGCGGTGTTGTAGAGGTACGTGCTGATACGCGTGCTTGCCGTTGCACCGAAGCGGCGGTGCACGGGTTGGGCGCAATGGTGCCCGACGCGGACCGCGATGCCGCGATCGTCCAGGAACTGGCCGACATCGTGCGCGTGGATGCCGTCGACGACGACGCTGGCGAGGCCGACGCGCGGGATGCCCGCACCGGGACCGAGGATGCGCACCCCTTCGAGCTCGCCCAGGCCGGCGAGGAGCCTCTCGCCGAGCGCCTCCTCATGCGCCTGGATCGCCGGCATGCCGACGGCATCCAGATAGTCCACGGCGGCCGCCAGCGCGACGGCCTGCGACACGCGCTGCGTGCCCGCCTCGAAGCGCTGTGGCGCCGGGAGGTACTCGGCGCCTTCGAGGGTCACCTGCGTGATCATGGAACCGCCGGTGAGGAACGGCGGCAGCGCGTTCAGCAGTTCGCTGCGGCCGTAGAGGGCGCCGACGCCGGTCGGACCCAGCATCTTGTGGCCCGAGAACACGGCGAAGTCGACGTCGAGCGCCGGGAAGTCGACGGGCAGGTGCGGGACGGACTGGCAGGCGTCGAGCACGACGAGGGCGCCGTGCTCGTGAGCCAGCGCGGCCAGCTCGGCGACAGGATTGATCCCGCCGAGGACGTTGGAGACGTGTGCGAAGGCGACCACCCGGGTGCGCGGCCCGATCAGCTCGGCCGCCTCATCCAGGCGCAGCAGCCCGTCGTCGGTGAGGCCGATCACGCGGAGCGTCGCACCGGTGCGCGCCGCGAGCTCTTGCCAGGGGATGAGGTTGGCGTGGTGCTCCGACTCCGTCACGACGAGCTCGTCGCCCGGGCCGAGACGGAAGCGTTCCGCGGCGGCGCCACCCCGTCCCAGCGATGCGTTCGACATCCCATAGGCGAGCAGGTTGATGCCCTCGGTGGCATTGGAGGTCCAGACGAGCTCGTCCGGCTGCGCGCCGACGAAGCCGGCCACCCGAGCGCGGGCCTCCTCGAACAGCTCGGTCGCCTCCCCCGCCACGGTGTGGGCGCCGCGGTGCACGGCGGAGGTGTACCGCTCGGCGAACGCACGCTCGGCGTCGAGCACCTGGCGCGGCTTCTGCGAGGTCGCCCCGGAGTCCAGGTAGACGAAGGGGTGGCCGTTCACCTCCCGGGAGAGGATCGGGAAGTCCGCCCGCAGAGCGGCGGTGTCGAGAGGTTCGGTGCGCATACGGGCTTCAACGTTACCGGCGCCTACTTCAATCCCGCTGTATGTTTCGCGTCCTCCCGTAGGCTCGGTACATGGTCGAGCGGACGAACGGATCGCCGTGGTTCTTCATCCTCGGGATCGCGCTCGTCGTGGTCGGACTGGGCGGTCCCCTGCTTGTGGACGCGGCGGCCGGGGACGTGCAGTGGCTTGCCCGCGGCGCCGGGGTCCTGGTGGCCGTCGGCGGCGGTGTGCTGATCGGGTTCGGAGTGCGCCGGCGCCAGGGGCGCTGAGCCGCGGGGCGCTGAGCCGCGCGGCGCTGCCGCCAGGGGCGCCAACGGCAAGCGCGCGCACGCCCCTCCCCCTGCGCCGGGGCTCGCCTCCCATCGCCGAGGTGCTCGTTGTTGCACCGGCGCTCGGCGTGTCGACAGCAACAACGAGCACCTCGGCAAGGGGAAAGGGCGGCCAGGGGAAGGGCGGGAAAGCGGGGAGGGGGTACGCTGGCGTGCCATGAGCACGGTCACTTCGTCCGACGGCAGCAGCATCGCGTTCGAGATGGAGGGGTCGGGACCGGTGGTGGTCCTGGTGGACGGCGCGATGTGCTTCCGCGACGCAGGGCCGATGCGGGCGATCGCCGCCGCACTGCGTGACCGCCTCACCGTCGTGCTGTACGACCGGCGTGGCCGGGGCGAGAGCAGCGACCGCCTCGCCGATCCGTCCTCCCGCGCCGACGCTGTGGCTCGGGAGATCGAGGACCTCGGCGCGGTGATCGACGCGGCGGGAGGTCCCGCTGCCCTGTTCGGGATGTCGTCGGGCGGCGCGCTCGCACTGGCGGCGGCGGCCGGCCTCGGACCCGACCGGGTGTCCCGCGTCGCGGTGTACGAGCCGCCCTTCCTGCCCGACCCCATGCTGTCGTCGGCCGAGGCGTACACGCGCGACCTGCAGGCCGCACTCGGGACGGGTGACCGCGCGGGCGCCGTCGAGCTGTTCCTCCGCCGCGTGGGCGTTCCGGAGGAGGGCATCCAGGGGATGCGGAACGCGCCCTCCTGGGAGGCCTCCCTCGCACTCGCGCCGACCCTCGCGTACGACGACGCCGCGATGGGCGACAGCCGCGTCCCGGACGAACTGCTGCAGGCCGTGACGGTGCCCGTGCTGGGCCTCGCCGGCGAGCAGTCCCCCGGCTTCCTGCGCGTGGGCGCCGAAGGAGTCGCCTCCGGCGCCCAGGACGGCGTCTTCGAACTGGTCGCCGGCCAGACGCACGACATCTCGGGCGAAGCCGTCGCACCCCACCTCATCCGCTTCATCGCCGGCTGAGCGCGAGCCGGCTGAGCGCGAGCCGGCTGAGCGCGAGCCGGCTGAGCGCGAGCCAGCCGGGATGGTCAGCTGCAGAGGGCGTCGGCGTCCGCCGGCCTCCCGGCGAAGCCCCGGATCGGGGAGGCCGCCTGCTCGGCTTCGTGATCCGGCCCGAGCGGGATGCCCGTGCGGTCACCAAGGGCGAGCGTCGCGAGCTCCTTACGCGCGTCGCAGTGACGAACGAGAGCCGGCCGTCGTCTCCCAGGGACTGAAGAGCGGGACGCCGAAGGTCTCGAAGTCGCGGACATTGCGCGTCACCACGGCGAGTTTTCCGACCTCGGCCGTCGCCGCGATCAAGGCATCGCGTTCCGGCCGCGGATCGGGCACGTGATACGCCGCAGCGATCCCGGCCACCTCATGGTCGACGGGCAGGATGCGCTCCGAGAAGATCATGTACACGTCGTCGATCCACCGCCGGAGGTCGGCACCCTGTTCGGGATCGGTGCGTTCTTTGCGCGCGGCGCCGAGCTCGATCTCGAACACGGTGATCGCCGAGAGGTACAGCGAGTACGGGTTCTGAGCCTCCAGCCACGAGACGACACCCGGGTCCGCTCGGTCGGGTCGACGTGTGGCCGAGAGGACCATGGTGTCGAGCAGCCACTTCACAGGTCGAAGTCCCTGGCCTGGATGGTGGCACGCGGGAACTCCACATCGAAATCGCCCCGCTCATCCTGTCGAAGCAGTTCCACGACGTTGCGCAGCGGTCCCGAGAGCCGCTCGTACTCGGCGAAGGTCAGCAGGACGAAGGAGGGCTCGCCGCGATCGGTGATGATCAGCGGTTCGGTCGCGGCGCTCCGCTTCGCGGCGGAGACATCCTGATTGAAGTCGCGTGCGGTCACGATCGCCATCTCGCCTCCCAGTGAATGTAGCTACGTAGGTACATTAGCATGGATGGCGCGGGTGTACGGGAAGATATACGATCCAATTCGGGACCTGTCCCGCCTCCGACGCCGAAGGGAGCCCTCCGTGCTCGACCGTCCGACCATCCAGGCCATCGCCGACGAGCTCGCGGCAGCCGCCCGCGACCGTGCGACGGTCCCCTTGCTGACCACCCGCCACCCGGAGATGACCGTCGAGGACTCGTACGCGGTGCAGAAGGTGTGGGTCGAGCAGGGCATCGCGGCGGGTCGCCGCCTCGTCGGACGCAAGATCGGCCTGACGTCGAAGGTGATGCAGCAGGCGACCGGGATCACCGAGCCGGACTATGGCGCCATCTTCGCCGACATGGTGTACGAGACGGGATCCGTCATCCCGTTCGACCAGTACTCCAATGTCCGCATCGAGGTGGAGCTCGCGTTCGTCCTGGCGGAGTCGCTCACCGGTCCAGATATCACTTTGTTCGACGTGCTGAGCGCGACGCAGTACGTCGTCCCGGCGCTCGAGATCCTCTCCTCGCGCATCGAGCTGCCCGGACGCACCATCGTCGACACCATCGCGGACAACGCCGCGATGGGCGGCATGGTCGTCGGCGGCCGGCCGGTGGCGGTGGATGCGGTCGACCTGCGCTGGGTCGGCGCCCTGCTGTACCGCAACGAGACGATCGAGGAGTCCGGCCTCGCTGCGGCGGTGCTCGACCATCCTGCGACCGGCGTCGCGTGGCTCGCCAACAAGCTCGCCCAGCACGGCACACGCCTGGAGGCCGGCGACATCGTCCTGGCCGGCTCCTTCACCCGCCCGTTGTGGGTGGAGCGCGGCGACACCATCCACGCCGACTACGGAACCCTGGGAGCGATCACATGCCGATTCAGCTAGAGCCGACGCCGACCTTCGCCGACCGGCTCCGGAGCGCCGACCGCACCTTGTACGGGATGTGGTCGTGCGCCGGTAGTCCGCTGGTGGCGGAGATCTGCGCCGGCAGCGGACTGGACATCGTCCTCGTGGACGGCGAGCACTCCCCCATCGGCCTGGAGTCGATCCTCGCCCAGCTGCAGGCGATCGCCCCGTACCCGGCCGTGCCGATCGTGCGCGCTCCGATCGGTGAGCCGGTCGTGCTCAAGCAGCTCCTCGACCTGGGCGCTCAGAACATCCTGGTGCCGATGGTCGACAGCATCGCCCACGCCGAGGCGATGGTGCGCGCGGTCCGCTATCCGCCGCACGGCGTTCGCGGCGTGGGGAGCGCCCTGGCCCGCTCATCCCGGTGGAGCCGCATACCGGACTACCTCGCCCGCGCCCACGACCTCGTCTCGCTGACGGTACAGATCGAAACCGCCGACGGCATCGCAGCCGCCGCAGATATCGCGGCCGTGGACGGCGTGGATGCGGTGCTCGTCGGCCCGGCGGACCTCGCCGCCTCGATGGGCATGCTCGGACAGCAGAACCACCCGGACGTGGTCGCTGCGGTGGAGAGCGTGATCGAGGCCGGTCGCTCCGCGGGAACGCCGGTCGGGGTGAACGCGTTCGACCCGGCCACCGCGGATCGCTATGTCGCGGCAGGTGCGGCGTTCGTCCTCGTGGGCGCGGATGTCACCCTCCTGGCACGCGCGTCGGAGGCGCTGGCCGACCGCTTCCTGGCCGACGCTTCCGAGCCCTCCGGCCCTACCGGCGCGACGGCCTACTGACGTTGCCGCATCCGACGGCATCGTATACGATTCCAAATATGCCCTTTCCGACCGGTCCGCGACGATGAGGAGCCCGACGATGTGCAAACCGACGATCTGGAGTCGCCATGAGCGCCCCTAGCCTGTTCTCCGGTAGCGCGCGGCCCGGAAAGATCATCGCCGTGCACCTGAACTACGGCTCGCGCGCAGCGCAACGCGGCCGGACCCCGGCGCAGCCGTCGTACTTCTTGAAGCCGTCCTCCTCCATCGCTGCGAGCGGCGATGAGCTGGAGCGCCCCGCCGGCACCGAACTGCTCGCCTTCGAGGGCGAGATCGCGCTGATCATCGGCCGCCCGACGCGCCGGGTCTCGCCGGAGGACGGCTGGGCCGCAGTCTCCGGCCTGACCGCCGCGAACGATTTCGGGCTTTACGACCTGCGCACAGCCGACAAGGGATCGAACGTCCGCTCCAAGGGCGGCGACGGCTTCACCCCGCTCGGGCCGGACATCCTCCCTGCGGCCGACCTCGACCCGGACGCCCTTCGCGTGCGGACCTGGCTCAACGGCCAGCTCGTCCAGGAGGGCACCACGGACGATCTGCTCTTCCCGTTCGGCCGCCTGATCGCAGACCTGTCACAGCTGATGACCCTGGAGCCAGGGGACGTCATCCTCACGGGGACCCCGGCCGGCTCCTCGGTCACGCAACCGGGAGACACCGTCGAGGTCGAGGTGGATGCGCCGGCAGCGCCGGGCGCACCGAGCACCGGCCGGCTGCTGACCCGCATCACCGAGGGCAGCATCCCGTTCGGCGACTTCGGGTCGAAGCCCAGTGTGGACGAGACGCAGCGAGCGGAGGCGTGGGCGGTGGAGCCCGCCACCGAGTTAACGCCAGCAGGACTCACGGATGAGCTGCGGGAAGCGCTCGCCTCCCTTTCCACGGCGACCCTCAGTTCGCAGCTCCGCAAGCGCGGCCTGAACAACGTCTCCATCGACGGCCTCACCTCCACCCGTCCGGCCGCCAAGGTCGTCGGCACCGCGCGCACGCTGCGTTTCGTCCCGAATCGCGAGGACCTGTTCGCGTCCCACGGCGGAGGGTACAACGCGCAGAAGCGCGCCTTCGACGCCGTCGGGCGAGGCGAAGTGCTCGTCATCGAGGCCCGCGGTGAGCGTGGCAGCGGGACCGTCGGCGACGTTCTCGCCCTGCGCGCGCAGGTCAACGGCGCGGCAGGGATCGTGACCGACGGCGGCGTTCGCGACCTCGCGGTCGTCGCGGCCCTCGACATCCCGACCTACTCGGCCGGTCCGCATCCCGCTGTGCTCGGCCGCAAGCACGTGCCCTGGGACACCGACGTCACCATCGCCTGCGGCGGCGCAACCGTGCAGCCGGGCGACGTGATCGTGGGCGATGCGGACGGCCTGCTCGTCATCCCGCCGTCGCTCGTGGCCGAGGTGGTCGCCGACGCGATCGAGCAGGAGCGCGAAGAAGAGTTCATCGCGGAGCAGGTCGCCGCGGGCAACCGGGTCGAGGGCCTGTTCCCCTTGGATGCGGAGTGGAGAGAAAGGTACCGCGCATGGCGGACGCAGCAGTGAAGGCGGCGGCGCCGAGCAAGTCTCAGCTGGCCTACGAGTTCGTGCGCGCGCGCATCGACGACGGCCGGTACGTGTCCGGGTTCCGTCTCGTGCTCGGGCAGATCGCCGGCGAGCTCAGCATCAGCGTGGTCCCGGTGCGCGAGGCGATCCGGCGGCTCGAGGCAGAAGGGCTGGTCACGTTCGAGAAGAACGTCGGCGCCCAGGTCGCCCTGCTGCAGGAGGCCGAGTACACGTACACGATGGAGACGCTCGCTCTCGTGGAGGGTGCGGCGACGCGGCTGTCAGCGCCACTGATCACCGACGACCACCTCCGGCGGGCCCGCGAGATCAACCGCGAGATGATCGCGTGCCTCGACGACTTCATTCCGCACCGCTTCACGCAGCTGAACCAGGAGTTCCACGCGGTGCTGTACGAGGAGTGCCCGAACCCGCACATCCTGGACCTCGTGCACCGCGGCTGGAACCGGCTGACCGTACTCCGCGACTCCACCTTCAGCTTCGTGCCCGGCCGTGCCCGGGAGTCCGTGGACGAGCACGAGCACATCCTCACCCTCATCGAGTCCGGCGCCGAGGCGCTCGAGATCGAGCTCGCGGCGCGTCGGCACCGCCTGGCGACGCTCGATTCGCTCCACGCGTACCAGAGCGAGCACAAGCAGCGCTGATCTGTCCCCTCAGAGCAGCGAGTCCCGATCCACAGGAGGCAGCGCATGGCGCAGCACACCGTATCCACTCATCACATCCCGGAGAATCTGCCTGGGAGGATCCAGCACTTCATCGATG
>NZ_JBNDHX010000002.1:0-105779 GCF_056755275.1 Leifsonia sp. HAY1-4F | reverse complement strand
TCCGTCGTCGGCAGCGTCAGATGTGTATAAGAGACAGATCCCGGACAGCTCCGCCGCCTTCACCGTTCGAGGCCGGCCGTCCGCGGTGCGCGCCTCGCCGACCAGCACGACCTTGGTGCCCGCGGTCACGTAGAGTCCGGCCTCCACGACGGAGTCGTCGCCGATCGAGATCCCGATGCCCGAGTTCGCGCCGAGCAGCGCCCGCTCGCCGATCGAGACGCGGTGCGTGCCTCCGCCGGACAGGGTCCCCATGATGGAGGCGCCCCCGCCGATGTCGGACCCGTCGCCCACCACAACGCCCTGCGACACGCGCCCCTCGATCATGGAAGAGCCGAGCGTTCCGGCGTTGTAGTTCACGAAGCCCTCGTGCATGACGGTCGTGCCCGGCGCCAGGTGGGCTCCGAGGCGGACGCGGGAGGCGTCCGCGATCCGCACCCGTTCCGGCGTCACGTAATCCAGCAGGCGCGGGAACTTGTCGATGCCCGAGACCTGGATGCCCGCGCGCTGCAGGCGCGGACGCAGGCGGTCGAGGTCGGCCGGGTTCACCGGGCCCGCGTTCGTCCACGCCACCGTCGGCAGGTGGGCGAAGATGCCGTCCAGGTTCAGACCGTTCGGCTGCACCAGCAGATGCGAGAACAGGTGCAGGCGCAGGTAGGCGTCGGGCGTGGAGGCGGGAGGCGCATCCAGTTCGATCTCCACGGTCACGATGTCGATGCGCACGGCGCGGCGCGGGTCGTCGCCCGCCAGTTCCTCGAGCTCCGCCGGCGCGATCCAGCGGTCGCGGCCGGCGGGCAGCGTACCGAGCCGGGGCTCCGGGAACCAGGTGTCGAGCACAGTGCCGTCGGCGGCGACGGTCGCGAGGCCGTACCCCCACGCCGAGCGGGCGGCGGCGGCGCCCGAGGCGGCAGGCATGGCGGAACTTTCAGGCACGTCGGAAGGCATGCCCCTAGGTTAGTAGGGTGCAGCTCAGCAGCGTTCCTCTCGACCTCACCGCCTCCTCCATCGACTTGACACGTCAGCTCTGCGATCTGGAGTCCGTCTCCGGGAACGAGGGCACACTGGCCGACGCGATGCAGGCGGCCCTCGCCGGCCTGCCGCATCTGGAGGTGATCCGCGACGGCGACGCGATCGTCGCGCGCACGAACCTCGGCCGCGAGCGCCGGGCGCTGATCGCGGGCCACATCGACACCGTCCCCCTCAACCACAACCTGCCGACCCGGTTCGAGGAGCACGACGGCATCCGCTACCTCTGGGGCCGGGGCACCGTCGACATGAAGGCGGGTGTGGCCGTGCAGCTGAAGCTGGCGGCCGAGCTCACCGAGCCCGCCGTCGACGTGACGTGGATGTGGTACGACCATGAGGAGATCAACGCCGAGCTGAACGGACTGGGGCGCCTCGCCCGCAACCGGCCGGACCTGTTCGTCGGCGACTTCGGCATCCTCGGCGAGCCAAGCAACGGGGTGGTCGAAGGCGGCTGCAACGGCAACCTGCGCGTCGAGGTCCGCACCTACGGCCTGCGCGCGCACTCGGCCCGCGGCTGGGTGGGCGACAACGCCATCCACAAGGCTGCGCCGATCCTCGACATCCTCGCGGGCTACCGGGCGCGCGAGGTGGAGGTCGACGGGCTGGTGTACAAAGAGGGGCTCAACGCCGTCGGGATCTCCGGGGGAGTGGCCGGCAACGTCATCCCCGACGAGTGCATGGTCCACGTCAACTACCGCTTCGCTCCGTCGCGCACCTCGCAGGAGGCCATCGAGCACCTGCAGGAGCTGTTCGGCGACTACGAGATCACCGTCGTCGACCGTGCCGACGGTGCCCGCCCGGGATTGGATGCGCCGCTCGCGCAGGCGTTCGTGGCCGCGGTCGGCGGCGTGGCGAAGCCGAAGTACGGGTGGACGGACGTGGCCCGCTTCAGCGCCCTGGGCATCCCGGCCGTCAACTACGGCCCCGGTGACCCGCTGAAGGCGCACGCCGACGACGAGCGGGTGGATGTGGAGCAGATCGTCGCGGTCGAGGAGGGTCTGCGTGCCTGGCTCATCGGCACCAGCGCCCGCTGAGCCGGACGCACTGCACGCAGCCAGGGACCGCGGAGCGGGCCGGCGCGCCGAGAGCCGCCCGTGGTGGACGCTGTGGTGGGTGCGCGTCCTGGCGGTCTATCTCGGAGCGCGTGCGGTCACCACCGTCATCCTCCTGAGCTTTGCAGCGGGCGAAGGGAAGAACGCCTGGACCTCCGCCTCGCCGGACTATTTCTCGTTCGCCAACCTCTGGGACGGCCGCTGGTACCAGATCGTCGCCGGCTTCGGCTACCCCGCCTCGCTGCCGACGAGCGACGGCGTCCACGTGAGCGAGAACGCCTGGGCGTTCCTGCCGGGATACCCCGGGCTCGTCGATGTCGTCATGTTCGTCACGCGGCTGCCGTGGCCGGTCGCAGCGGTGCTGGTCTCGTTCGCGGCCGGTGCCGGGGCGGCCCTGGTCTTCCATCAGCTGATGCGCCGGGTCGGGCTCAGCCCATCCACCAGCCTGTTCGCCGTCGTGCTGTTCTGCGTGTCGCCCGTGTCGCCGCTGTTCCAGGTGGCCTACGCGGAGTCGCTGTCCCTCCTTCTGCTGGCGACGGCGTTGCTGTTCCTGGTGGAGCGGAGGTACGGGTGGATGTTCCCGGTCGTGCTCGCGATGGCGTTCACACGGCCGAGCGGGCTGGCGTTCGCGCTGGCCCTCGGGCTGCATGTGATCTACCGGTGGGTGCGACGGCGGGACCACCCGTTCCCGGTGAGGGAGCGGGTGCTGAGCGTGGGGCTGACGGTGTTCAGCGGGCTCGCCGGGCTGGCGTGGCCCGCGATCGCTGCGGTGGGCACGGGATCGTGGACGGCGTACACCGACACCGAACTGGCCTGGCGCGCGCCGTACATCGGCTTCACGCACCTCGTCCCCTTCACGCCGTGGTTCCAGGGGGCCGACTGGTGGGCGAGCGCGATGCTCGGCATCCCGGGATGGGTGGGCATCGCCGCGCTCGTCGTCCTCCTGGCGCTGTTCGGCATCCTGCTCTTCTCGCCGGCGGTGCGCCGGCTGGGGGTCGACCTCCGGTTCTGGGTGGTGGCCTACTCCCTCTACCTGCTGGCGGTCTTCTTCCCGCAGTCGAGCACCTTCCGGCTGTTGATGCCGCTGTTCCCGCTGCTCGGCGTGCTGGCGCTTCCGCGCAGCCGCGTCTACCGTGTGGCGCTGGCGGTGCTCTTCATCGCGCTGCAGGTGGGATGGGTGGCCATCTGCTGGTCGATCGACGGATACGATTGGTCACCTCCGTGACCCCTACGATTTCCGCACGTCGGCAACGATGTCGGATAATAGAAGCACATCCACGAAAGGGGAGCTGCATGGCGGCCATGAAGCCGAGGACCGGGGACGGGCCGATGGAGGCTGTGAAGGAGGGACGGCTCATCATCGTGCGTGTGCCGCTCGAGGGTGGGGGACGACTTGTGGTCTCCGTCAACGATGCGGAAGCCAAAGAGCTTCATGACGCCCTTGCGAGCGTCGTGACCTCCGCCTGACATCGCGCCGGCGACGAATCGCCGAGATGAGAAGAGGCTCCGATCGATGCGATCGGAGCCTCTTCTCGTGCGTGGGGCGCAGGTTCAGGGTGCGAGCTTGGTGAGCTGCAGCAGCCCTTCGCCGGCGGGGGAGAGGGCGCTGATGACGGCGCCGGAAGCGGACGTCTCGGTGATGAGCGTGCGGAATCCCGTCGCGATCTCGTCTCGCGCCGCCGGGTCCGCCACGCGTCCGCGCCACAGGGCGCGGGCCACCAGGACGGTCCCACCGGGACGCACCAGCCGCAGACCGTGCTCGACGTACTCGATGACCGACTGCGGGTCGGCGTCGATGAAGACGATGTCGTAGGAGTTCTCGTTCATCCTCGGCAGCACTTCGAGGGCACGGCCGGGGATGAGGCGCACGCGGTTGGCGCCGACGCCCGCCTCGGTGAAGAACGCCCGTGCGTGCTGCTGGTACTCGACCTCGACGTCGATCGACGTCAGTTGCGCCTCGGGCGCTCCGGTGAGCAGCCAGAGGCCGGAGACGCCGACGCCGGTGCCGATCTCCACGACGTTCTCGGCGTGGGTCGCGGCGACGACGACCGCGACCTGGGCGCCGGTGGCCGGCGAGATGGGGTCGACGCCCAGCTCCAGCGACTGCTGCCGGGCGCGGGCGATGACATCGCTCTCGACGACGACGTCGTCGGCAAACCTCCAGTTCGAGTCCTTGTCTGACACTGTGCTCCCGTCGATCAACCCTCAGGATACGGTCGGCGTGCGCGGCATCCGTGCAGGCACCGCCGCGATACCCTGGAAAGATGTTCGGGCTGACCTTCGACAAGCTGCTGATCGTGGCGGTGATCGCGGTGTTCCTCATCGGCCCGGAACGACTGCCCACCTACGCTGGGAAGCTCGCGCAGCTCGTGCGCTCGCTGCGGGACTTCGCCAACGGCGCGAAGGACCGGATGCGGGACGAGATGGGCCCCGAATTCGACGAGGTCGACTGGAAGAAGCTGGACCCGCGGCAGTACGATCCGCGCCGCATCATCCGCGAGGCGCTCCTCGACGACGCTCCGGCGGAGGCGCCGAGCGCGATCAAGCCGGTGACGCAGTCGGTGTATGCGCAAGGCAGGACGCCGCTGGCGGCCGGCGCTGTGCCGCCGTTCGATCTCGAAGCCACCTGACGCGGCGCGGCCGGGCGCGCATCCACTACGCTGCGGACATGATCGCAACGGAGCAGACGCTGACCCGGGCGACTGTGACGCGGTACGCCGTCGGCTCGCTCGGCACGGGCGGCTTCTCGACGCTGCCCGGACTGGTGCTCGTCTACTACCTGACCGACTCGCTCGGGATCGCGGCGATCGTCGCGGGGATCGTCGTGACGGTCGCCAAGGTGTGGGACGTCGTCATCGATCCCGTGATCGGCGCACGCAGCGACCGGCTGCTCGCCGTCCGGGGATCGCGCCGCCCGATGATGCTGCTCGGCGCGCTGACCCTTCCCGTGTTCTTCCTGCTGACGTTCGCCGTCCCTCCGGGCACGCCTGGGGCCGTCGCCGCGCTCTGGGTGCTGCTCGCGTTCGTGCTGACGGCGACCGCGTTCAGCCTGTTCCAGGTGCCGTACATCGCGCTCCCGGCGGAGCTCGCATCCGGCTACGACCAGCGGACGCGCCTGCTCACGTGGCGCGTCGTGGTGCTGACCTTCGCGATCCTGCTGTTCGGTGCCGGCGGCCCGGCGCTCCGGTCGCTCGGGGGCGGGAATTCCTTCGCCGGCTACTTCCTGATGGCTCTCGTCGCGGGGGTGGCGATCGGCGGTGGGATGCTGTTCTCGGCCTTCGTGGCGCCGCGCGGGCTTCCGGCCGAGACGCCGCCGCCGCGCGAGAACGTGTTCGCCACGCTCCGCTCGAACTACCGGGCCGGGATGCGCGTCCTGCGTGACAGCCAGCCGTTCCGCGCCCTGCTGCTCACGTTCCTGCTGCAGGGCCTCGCCACCGGGATGATGCTGGCCGGGGCGAACTACATCGCGACCTGGGTACTCCACTCGGAGGACGCGGTGACGTTCCTCTTCGTGGCCCTGATCGCGCCGGCGTTGATCGTCACCCCGCTGTGGGGCGTCGTGGCACGGCGCATCGGCAAGGAGCGCGGCTTCGCCGTGGCGAGCATCCTGTTCGGTGTCGCGGCGTTGTCGATGACCGGGCTGCTCTGGGCGCCGGGCGCCTGGGTCTACGCGCCGGTGGCGCTGGTGGGCGCAGGCTACGCGGGGATGCAGTCGCTGCCGATGGCCATGCTGCCCGACGTGATCTCGCACGATGCCCGCCGCAACGGCGACGGGCGAGCAGGAACGTTCGGCGGGATGTGGACGGCGGGGGAGACGACCGGGATGGCGCTCGGCGCGACGGTTCTCAGTGTGGTGCTCGCGGTCAGCGGGTACGTGTCGCGCGCTGCGGCCGCCGCATCCACCGTGGCCGGCGCAGCGGCGGGCGGGTCGCAGCCGGGGAGCGCGGTCGCGGGGATCGTGCTGAGCTTCAGCGTCATCCCCGCTCTGCTGATCGCGATCAGCCTCGTGCCGCTGGCGCGGTACCGGCTGCGGAAGGGGGACATCGATGCCATCGTCTGACGCCGAGGTGCGTGGGAGCACGGTCGGCTTCGATCAGCAGGCGATCCTGGGCCGCCTGGCGGCGCTCCGGGCGGCGGATGCGCCGACCCACGGCGGCCGCGTGCTGAGCTACGTGTACGACTCCGGGAGGCCCGAGCTCGACGAACTTGCGGCGCAGGCGATGCGGCTGGTGCAGCCGGTGAACGGCTTGGACCCGACGACCTTCACCTCGGTCGCCGTCATGGAGCGCGAGGTGATCGATTTCGCCCGCGAGCTGCTGCACGGCGGCGACGAGGTGGTCGGGTCCGTGACCTCCGGCGGGACCGAGTCGTGCCTGCTCGCGGTGAAGACCGCACGCGACGTGTGGCGGGCGGGCGGCGGCTCCGGTACGCCGCGGCTGCTGGCTCCCGTGACGGCGCATGCGGCGTTCCAGAAGGCGGCAGCGCTCTTCGGGGTGACTCTCGACCTCGTTCCGGTGGACCCGTCCACCGGCCGGGTGGACGTCTCCCGGCTGATCTCGCGGATCGATGCGCAGGTGGCGCTCGTCGTCGTGTCGGCGCCGTCGTATCCCTACGCCACGCTCGACCCGGTGGAAGAGGTCGCCGCCGCCTGCGACGAGGCCGGTGTCGCCTGCCATGTGGATGCGTGCATCGGCGGCTGGATCCTGCCGTTCTGGCGGGCGCGGGATGGGTCGGCGCTGCCCGCGTGGGACTTCCGTGTGCCCGGGGTGACCAGCGTCTCCGCCGACCTGCACAAGTACGGCTACGCGCCGAAGGGTGCGAGCGTGCTGCTGCAGCGCGGCCGCGACCGGCAGCGCCGGCAGTACTTCGCCACGACGGGATGGCCCGGGTATCCGGTCGTCAACGCCACGCTGCTCGGGTCCAAGTCGGCCGGCGCGCTCGCGGCATCGTGGGCGATCATCCAGGCGCTGGGCGCCCGGGGCTTCGCCGGCCTCGCCGAGTCGTGCCGCCGGGCGACCCGTGCGCTGGAGGACATCGTGGGCGACATCGAGGGGCTGCGTGTGCTGGGTGAGCCGACCGGACCGCTGCTGGCCGTCACGATGGACCCGGCGGAGCCGGCATCGCGCCGGGTGGACCCGCATCACTGGGCGGACCGCGTCCGCCGCCGCGGCTGGGTGCTGCAGCTGCAGCCCGGACTCGTCCAGGCGGACGGAACCCGCCTCCCGCACACCACCCACCTCTCGGTCACCCCGGTGACCGAGGGACGCATCGACGAGCTGGAGGCCGCCCTCCGGGGAGCGGCGGACGAGGTGCGCGGCGTGCCTCCCGTCGACCGGGAGGCCGTGCTCGCCGCCCTTCCCGGCGAGGTGACCGCGGGCCTCGCGTCCGGTGCGGTCACGGAACTCGACTCGGCCACGGCTGCGCACATCCTGAGCTCGATCGGTCTCGGTCGCGCAGGGTCGAGTCTCCCGGACGAGCAGGCGCCCCTCCTCGCCCTCGTCGAGGCGCTGCCGCGCCCTCTCACCGAGCGCCTCCTCACGGAACTCCTCGCCCGGGCCGTGGACCCCGACGCCTGACACCCCGCCTGCGCCCGCCGGCCGGTTCACCTCTCGCGTCGCCCTTCCGCCGAAGTGCTCGTAGTTGCACGCGACACGCCGTCGGCGGGTGCGACAACGAGCACCTCGGCTGACCCGCGGGTGCAACAACGAGCACCTCGGCGGAACCCGCGCGTGCGGGTCGGCGCGGCTTCGGGAGGCTGGGCGGGTGTCAGCGGACGGAGAGGCCGAGCTTGCGGCCGGCGAGGCCGCGGCTGCGCGTGGCCAGGTGCTCCGCGACGCGGCGGATCGCCACGGCCGCGGGATCGCCCGGGTCGGTCACCACGATCGGCGCACCGACGTCTCCGCCCGAACGCAGCGGGATGCTGAGCGGCACGCTGGCGAGCAGCGGCACCTCCTCGTCCTGCCCGGCGGACAGCCGCCGCGCCACCTCGGCGCCGCCGCCGGAGCCGAACAGCTCGAGCACGGTCCCGTCCGGCTGCACCAGCCCGGCCATGTTCTCGATCACTCCGATCACCCGCTGCCCGGTCTGCCGGGCGACCACGCCGCTGCGCTCTGCGACGTCGGCCGCCGCCGGCTGCGGGGTCGTGACGACGAGCACCTCGGCCGTCGGCAGCAGCTGACCGACCGAGATCGCCACGTCGCCGGTGCCGGGCGGCAGGTCGAGCAGCAGCACATCCAGATCGCCGAAGAACACGTCGGTGAGGAACTGCTGGATGGTGCGGTGCAGCATCGGCCCGCGCCAGGCGACCGCGGCGGAGGCCGAGTCGACGAACATCCCGATCGACACCACCTTCACGCCGTAGGCGACCGGGGGCAGGATCATGTCGTCCACCCGCGTCGGGCGGGGAGCCACGCCGTTCTCGTCGGTCAGGCCGAGGATGCCCGGGATCGAGAAGCCGTGGACGTCCGCATCCACGATCCCCACCCGCAGCCCGCGCTCGGCGAGGGCGACCGCGAGGTTCGCCGTGACGGTCGACTTGCCGACGCCGCCCTTGCCGCTGGTCACCGCGTAGACGCGGGTGAGCGAGTCCGGGCCGAACTGCGCGCCGCGCGCCGGCCGCCCGGCGCGGAGCTTCTCGGTGAGCGCCCGGCGCTCGGCCGGCGTCATGACCGTGACGTCCACCGCGACGTCCGTCACCCCGGGGACGCTCTCGACCGCTGCCCGCACGTCGCGCTCGATCGCGTCAGCCGCGGGACAGCCGACGATCGTCAGCTTGATCCCGACCGACGCGCGCCCGTCCGCATCCACGGCGACACCACCGACCATGTCGAGCTCGGTGATCGGCTTCCGGATCTCCGGGTCGAGCACCGCGGCAAGGGCGCCGCGGACCGCCTCGGTCAGCACGCCCTCAGACACGGGCCTGTTCGCCCTCGCCCGCGTCGCTTCTCTCGAGATCCTCGAGCAGTGAGCGCAGTTCGGCGCGGATGAAGTCCTTCGTCGCCATGTCCTTCACCGCCAGGCGCAGCGCGACCACCTCGCGGGCCAGGTACTCGGTGTCGGCCAGGTTGCGTTCCGCCCGCTGCCGGTCCTGCTCGATCTGCACGCGGTCGCGGTCGTCCTGACGGTTCTGTGCGAGCAGGATGAGCGGCGCGGCGTACGACGCCTGCAGCGACAGCACCAGCGTCAGGGTGATGAACCCGAGGTCGGCGGAGTCGAACCGCAACGGTTTCGGACCGAGCGTGTTCCACGCCATCCACAGGATCACGAAGACCGTCAGCCCGAGGACGAACCACGGCGTGCCCATCGCGCGCGCGATCCATTCGGTGAACCGGCCGAACCGGTCGCTGTGATTGAGCGAGTCGCGCCGGAGCACCGGCGCGCGCAGACCCTTGGGGGCGTCGAGCCCGGTGTCCTGCCTACCTCGTGCCACTTCCGCCCCTCCTTCCGTTCACGATGCGGATGCTGCCGGTGGTGTCGGACGGCTCCGCGCGTTTCACGGGCTCGTCCTCGTCCTGACTTCGCCAGTCGTCGGGGAGCAGATAGTCGAGGATGTCGTCGATGGTCACCACCCCGACGAGGCGGTGCTTGTCGTCCACGACAGGCAGGGAGACCAGGTTGTACGAGGCGAGGATACGCGACACCTCGGCAGCGGACGTGTCGGCCGTCACCGGCTCCAGTCCCGGGTCGAGCAGCGTGCCGAGCCGCACGTGCGGGGGATAGCGCAGCATCCGCTGGAAGTGCACGACGCCCAGGAAGCGGCCCGTCGGAGCCTCGTAGGGCGGAAGCGTGACGCACACGGCGGCGCCCAGCGCCGGCGCGAGCTCGTGACGGCGGATGAGCGCGAGGCCCTCGGCGACGGTGGCGTCGGCGGACACGATGATCGGCTCCGTCGTCATCAGGCCGCCGGCGGTGTCCGGGTTGTAGCTGAGGAGCATGCGGACGTCCTCCGCCTCCTCCGGCTCCATGAGCTCCAGGAGGTGCTCTCCGCGCTCATCCGACAGCTGCGCGATCAGGTCTGCTGCGTCGTCCGGCTGCATCTGGTCGAGCACGTCGGCGGCGCGATCGTCGTCGAGCTGGGCGAGGATGTGGACCTGCTCGCTCTCCGGCATCTCCTCCAGGACATCGGCGAGCCGGTCGTCCGGCAGCTCTTCGGCGACCTCCAGCATCCGCTGCGGCGGCAGGTCGAGCAACGTGTTGGCGAGGTCGGCCGGCTTCAGCTCGGAGTAGGTCGCGATCAGCTGCTCGGCGGACTGCGCCTCACCGCGGTTCTGCTTCTCGCGGACCTCGCTCCAGGTGACGAACGTCGTCGCGCCCTTGGCGAAGGGGGAGCCGCCGGTCTTGGGCTTGCGCACGAACAGCTGGCTGATGGCCCAGTCGCCGCTGTCGCTGTCCTCGATCGCGACGTCCTCGATGGTGGCCTCGCCGCTGCCGTCCGTGAAGACGACCCGCCGGCCCAGCAGCTCGGCGATCACCCGGACCTCGCCGCCGCGCTGCTCGAAGCGGCGCATGTTGATGATGCCGCTGGTGATGATCTGACCGCTGCCGATGCTCGTGACCCGGCCGATCGAGAGGAAGACGCGGCGCTTGCCGGGGATCTCGACGATCAGCCCGACCACGCGCGGAGGGTCGTTCTTGCGATACACCACGAGGACGTCGCGCACCCTGCCGACCCGGTCACCGACGGGGTCGAACACGGCCGTCCCGGCAAGACGGGCGACGAACACTCTGGTCGAACTCACCCTAATAACCTAAGCCCTCACGGGTGATCGGGGGCTGTTTCCCGTACGGCGCCCGGGCCCGGATGGGACAATGGCGGAATGAGCACACCTGGTCCGATGAACGGCCGCAACCGTCTCCTCTTTCCGACCCTGCCGCGGGGCGAGATCGTCGCCACCTTCGAGACCTACCCCGAGGCGCAGCAGGCGGTCGACGTGCTCGCCCGCGCGGACTTCCCCGTCGACAAGGTCTCGATCCTCGGGAGCGACCTGAAGAGCGTCGAGCGCGTCACCGGCAAGCTGACCTGGGGCCGGGTCGCGCTGGCCGGCGCCGCCTCCGGTGCGTGGCTCGGCATCTTCTTCGGGCTGCTGCTCATCGTCTTCTCGCCGACGGTCAGCCTGGCGTTCGTCCTGGCCGCGCTCCTGATGGGCGCGGGCTTCGGCATGCTGTTCGGCCTCGTCTCGTACGCGATCAACCGCCGCCGTCGCGACTACACCTCCGTCATGCAGGTCATCGCCACCAGCTACTCGGTGCTCGTCGACTCCGAGCTCGGCAACCGCGCCCGCAACCTTCTGGAGAGTGGAGGCGCCGCCGAGCACGCCGCCGCCCCCGGATGGACGCCGCCCGCCCAGCCGCAGCATCCCTCGGACCCGCCGCCGGCTCCGCCCGCCGGCGACGACAACCCTCCGGGACCGCCGGCATAACGCCGCCGGGGGAGAGGTGCGCGTCAGCTCGAGAGGCGGCGCACCCAGGCCTCGACATCGTCCGCCGTGCGCGGGATGGCGACGGACAGGTTCTCGGCGCCGTCCTCGGTGACGAGGATGTTGTCCTCGATCCGCACGCCGATGCCGCGGAACCGCTCCGGCACCGTGAGGTCGTCGGGCTGGAAGTACAGTCCCGGCTCGATGGTGAACACCATCCCGGGCTGCAGCACGCCGTCGAGGTACAGCTCGCGTCGCGCCTGCGCGCAGTCGTGGACATCGAGGCCGAGGTGGTGGCTGGTCCCGTGCACCATGTACCGGCGGTGCTGCTGGTTCTCCGCGTCCAGCGCCTCCTCGGCGCTCACCGGCAGCAGCCCCCACTCGGCGGTGCGCCGGGCGATGACCTCCATCGCCGCCGCGTGGATCTCGCGGAACCGGATGCCCGGCCGTACGATGGCGAACGCCGCATCCGCCGCCTCCAGCACTGCTTCGTAGATCAGGCGCTGCGTCTCGGTGAACGTGCCGTCGATCGGGAAAGTGCGTGTGATGTCGGCCGTGTAGTAGCTGTCCAGCTCGACGCCCGCATCGAGCAGGATGAGGTCGCCCGGCACCACGGGACCGTCGTTGCGCGTCCAGTGCAGGATGCACGCGTGCGGCCCGCACGCCGCGATCGTGTCGTAGCCGACCGCGTTGCCGTCGGCGCGGGCGCGCCCGTTGAAGACGCCCTCCACGAGCCGCTCGCCGCGCGGGTGCGTGGTGATGCGCGGAAGGTCGGCGATGACGTCGTCGAAGCCCCGCGCTGTGGCAGCGACGGCCGCGCGCAGTTCGCCGATCTCGAAGTCGTCCTTCACCAGGCGCAGCTCGGAGAGGTCGCGGGCGAGCCGGTCGTCCTCGCTGTGGTCCTCGGGGTCGCGCTCGCCGTCGGTGTCGTCCCAGAGCAGCATCCGCGCGCCGTCCACCTCGTCGGTGATCGCCGGATCGGCCTCGCGCAGGACGACCGTCTCCCCGTCGACCGTGTCGAGCACCGACCGCACCTCGGCGATGCCGCGCGTGGGCAGGGCGAGGTCGCTCGCGACCTGCGCGAGCGACGGGCGGGGGCCGATCCAGAACTCGCCGATCTCGGGGTTGGCATAGAACTCGTCGGAGTCGCGCCCTGCGCGCTCGCGGAAGTACAGCGTCGCTTCGTGACCGGTCGCCGTCGGCTCGAGCACGAGAACGCTCCCCGGTTCGGCGTCCGAGCCCCACCCGGTCAGGTGCGCGAAGGCAGAGTGCGTCCGGAACGGGAAGTCGGTGTCGTTCGAACGCTGCTTCAGCCGCCCCGCGGGGACGATGAGCCGCTTGCCCGGGAAGAGCTCCGACACCCGTGCCCGGCGAGCGGCGGCGTACTGCGCCTGCCTGCGGGGCTCGGGGAGGACCTCCGGCCTCGACGCCCATCCGCTTGCGATGTAGCGGCGGAAGGTGTCGGAGCCGGGGGTCGTCGAACGGTTCTGCGTCGCGCGGGGCGCCTGCTCGGTCTCTGCGGCCTCCGGGGTCGCTGCGGCCTCCGGGGTCTGTGCGGCCTCCGGGGTCTGTGCGGTCGCTGCGGTCGCGGGGGTGCTCGGCTGGGAGGACATGGGTTCATTCTTCCACCCGCCGCCGACGCTGCGCCGAAGAACGCTTCGGTCTCCGTCCCATGCCGGTATTACGGCCATCCGACGCGGTGCCGCCGCCATCCTAGGATGGTCACCATGGTTGATGCGCGACGGTTCCGTGGCCCCGTCGACCTGCACACCCACTCCAGCGTCTCCGATGGCACGGAGACCCCCGCCGAACTGGTCCGCGCGGCGGCAGTGGCCCGCCTCGGCACCGTCGCCCTGACCGATCACGATTCGACCGCGGGATGGATGGACGCCGCAGCGGAAGGTCAGCGGGTCGGCGTCACCGTCATCCCCGGCATGGAGTTGTCCACCCGGATCGAGTTCGCCAGCGTCCACATGCTCGGGTACCTCTTCGACCCGACGGACGAGGCGCTCACGGCCGAGACGGTCCGCATCCGGGACGGCCGGATGCGCCGGGCCGAGGACATGGTCCGCCGCATCTCGGAGGACTACGACATCACCTGGGACGACGTGCTCGCCCAGGCGACGGAGGGCGCTACCGTCGGCCGTCCGCACATCGCGGACGCACTCGTCGCACGGGGCCTCGCCTCCGACCGCAGCGCTGCGTTCGCGGGCATCCTGCACTGGCGCAGCGGCTACTTCCAGCCGCACTACGCACCGGACCCGCTGACCGGCGTTCGGCTCATCCGCGGCGCGGGCGGGCTCCCGGTGCTCGCGCATCCGGCGACGGGAGGACGGGGCCGGGTCATCCCGGAGGAGCGACTGCGCCGGCTCGTCGACGCCGGTCTCTTCGGGCTGGAGCTCGACCACCGCGAGAACAAGGCGGACGGCGTGGAGCGGCTGCGCGAGCTGGCGGGGCGTTACGGCCTCCGGATCACCGGCTCCAGCGACTACCACGGGGCAGGAAAGCCGAACCGGCTGGGCGAGAGGACGACCGATCCGTCGGTCGTGGATGCGATGATCGAAGAAGCGACAGGCGCGTCGCCTTTCTACGCTCCCTGACCCTGTGCCCCTAGCCTGGGGGAGGGAATTCGAGAAACACGCAGTCGGGGCGAGAAGGCGAGGTGCGCGGGTGAGGCGGTTCTGGCGAGGATCGGCGGTCGCGATCGCCCTGACGGCGGCGCTGGTGGTGGCGTCGGGCGCGACGCCCGCGCTCGCCGACTCCTATCCCTCGTGGGATGACGTGCAGGCCGCGAAGAACAACGCGGCCGCCGCTCAGGCCGAGGTGGATCGGATCAACGGGCTACTGGCGAGTCTCCAGACCGCGGCGAACGCGGCGGGCGACCTCGCGGTCAAGCGCCTCGGCGAGTACGGAGCCGCCGAGGCGGCCCTGAAGGCGGCGACGGACAAGGCGCAGGACCTGGCGCAGAAGGCCCAGGACGCGTCCGCCAAAGCGGATCAGCTGAAGGCGCAGAGCGGGAGGCTCGCCGAGCAGCTCACCCGGGCGGGCAGCTCCGGGGTGTCCCTGCGGTTGTTCCTGAGCCCGAATGCGTCCGGCTCGGACTCGCTGCTCTACCAGCTGGGTGCGGTGTCCAAGCTGGCCGACCAGTCCAGCTCCCTGTTCGCGCAGGCGACGGCCCAGCGCAACGTCGCGACGTCGCTGAGCGCGCAGGCGACCGATGCGCAGAAGGTCCGCGATCAGCTTGCGACGGCGGCCAAGAAGGCGCTCGAGGTGGCCACGGCCGCGAAGCAGGCGGCAGACGCCCAGCTCGCCGACCAGAAGCAGCACGCGAACACCCTCTATGCCCAGCTCGCCACGCTGAAGAACACGGTGGCGGCTGTCGAGGAGAAGTTCGCGCAGGGCCAGGCCGCGGCCGCTGCAGCGGCCGCAGCGGCGAACCCGGGTGGAAGCGCCGACGGCTTCGCGCCGCCACCCGGCATGAACGTCGACCCGGCGGCCGCACAGGCCTACGCCTCCAGCCGGCTCGGGGCATACGGCTGGGGCGGCGACCAGATGGACTGCCTGATCAAGCTCTGGAACCACGAGTCGGGCTGGCGCGCGGACGCCTACAACACCTCGAGCGGCGCCTACGGCATCCCGCAGGCCTGGCCGGCGAGCAAGATGTCGTCCGCCGGGCCCGACTGGATGACGAACCAGAACACGCAAGTGAACTGGGGTCTCGACTACATCAACCGTTCCTACGGCTCTCCGTGCCGGGCCTGGAACTTCGAGATGAGTCACGACCCCAACTGGTACTGACCGCTTCCTCTGCCGCGACGGCGCGAGATTCGTCACGAATGTGCATTCTGACCGCCGAAAACGCGACATTCGTGACGAATGTGTGCTCTGGCCCGGGGCGCGAGATTCGTCACGAATGTGCGCTTCGGTTGAGCGAAACGCGACATTCGTGACGAATGTCGGGGCTGGTGGGTCAGCTGGCGGGGGTCGCGGGAGCGCCGCCGCGCGAGCGGCGACGGCGGCGACGCGGGGCGCTGTTGCCGTCGCGGTGCTGTGCGCCGCCTCCGTCGTGCGTCCCGGCGGCGGCCTTCGGCTCGCCGGCCTCGGCCGACGCGGCGTCCTGGCCGCCGGCGTGCTGGCCGGCGCCGCTCTGGCCGCCGGCGTGCTGGCCGGCGCCCTGGCCGGATCCGCGGGTACGACGACGGTCGCGGCCGCCGGAGCGGTCACCGCCCTCAGGGCCGGTGGAGTCCGTGCGGCCGCCTCGCGGCGTCTCGGCGACCTTGACGGCCGGCGTCGGCTTCAGCCGGCCCTTGACACCCTGTGGGATGTCGAGGTCGCTGAACAGGTGAGGTGACGACGAGTACGTCTCGGTCGGATCGGGCTGACCGAACTCGAGCGCCTTGTTGATGAGTGCCCACTTGTGGAGGTCCTCCCAGTCGACGAACGTGACCGCGATCCCGGTCTTGCCGGCGCGGCCGGTACGGCCGGCGCGGTGCAGGTAGGTCTTGTCGTCGTCCGGGATGGTGTGGTTGATGACGTGCGTCACATCGTCCACGTCGATGCCGCGCGCGGCGACGTCGGTGGCGATCAGGATGTCCTTCTTGCCGGCCTTGAATGCGGCCATGGCCCGCTCGCGCTGCTCCTGGTTGAGGTCGCCGTGGACGGCGGCGGCGTTGAAGCCGCGGTCGTTGAGCTCCTCGACCAGCTTCGCGGCGGCGCGCTTGGTGCGGGTGAAGATCACGGTCTTGCCGCGGCCCTCGGCCTGCAGGATGCGCGCGATGACCTCGTCCTTGTCGAGCGAGTGGGCGCGGTAGATCAGGTGCTTGATGTTCGCCTGGATCTGGCCCTCGTCCGGGTCGCTGGCGCGGATGTGCACAGGGCGGGTCATGAAGCGGCGCGCGAGCGCGACGATCGGCCCGGGCATGGTGGCCGAGAACAGCATGGTGTGGCGGGTGGCCGGCGTCTGCGCGAACAGCTTCTCGATGTCGGCGAGGAACCCGAGGTCGAGCATCTTGTCAGCCTCGTCCAGCACCATCTCCTGCACGTTGCCGAGGTTCAGGAGGCGCTGGCCAGCGAGGTCGAGCAGACGGCCCGGCGTGCCGACGACGATCTGAGCGCCGCCCTTGAGCTGTGCGATCTGGCCCTCGTAGGCCTTGCCGCCGTAGATGCTGGCGATGGAGGTCGGACGGCCGGCTGCGGCGGTCTCGAGGTCTTCGTAGACCTGGATGGCCAGCTCGCGCGTCGGGACGACGACGAGTGCCTTCACGCCCGGCTCGGGGTTGAGGCCGAGGCGCTGGATGAGGGGGAGGCCGAAGCCGAGCGTCTTGCCCGTTCCCGTCTTGGCCTGGCCGATGATGTCCTGCCCGGTGAGCGCGAGCGGGATGGTCTGGGTCTGGATGGGGAACGGCTCGATGATGCCCTTGGCGGCGAGCTGATCCACCATGTCCTGGTCGATGTTGAGTTCTGAGAAAGTCACGTGCGAAATGCCTGTCGATTCGATGGGAGGGTCCACGCCATGTTCTCTGTCGCAGGCGCAGGGCCGTCGATCCTGCGCCGACGGCGGTCAACAGCCTACTGGACCGGCCCGATACACTGCTGTGCGTGTCAACATGGTTCACCCGGCGACGGCCTTCCGTCGAGCTTCCGCGCTTGACGCAACGGGCGCGCCCGGTGGCCACGGTGCGGGTCGATCTGCACGAGGTGATGCCCGACCTCCTGCCGTATCTCGGCCAGGCGGCGTACCTGCAGCTGGAGCAGTTCGAGACGTTGTCCCTGGTGGCCGCCGAGACGGAGGACCTGCGGGCGAAGGGACGGATCTCCGCCGCCGCCGGTGACGCGCTCTCGAAGCATCAGGGGATCGTGGCGGAGATCCGCCGGAGGGGCGACGACCCCGCCGAGGCGATGAAACCGTTCGCCGACGCGATCGAGGGTTTCGGCGCGCTGATCGTCGGCGCGGACTGGCGCGAGACGCTGCTGTCGGCGCTGGTGACCGGCGGGCTGCTCGACGACTTCTTCATCCGGCTGGCCGCCGGGCTGCCCGGCGATGTCGGTCCGCGGCTCGCGCACCTGCTCGGTTCTGACTCCGGTCAGGAGGGTGTGCTGGAGGTCCTGCGCGAGCAGATCGCTGCGGACCCGCGCCTGGCCTCACGGCTCGCGATGTGGGGCCGGCGCCTCGTCGGCGACACGCTGCTCGTCGCGCGGTCGGCCCTGCACCTGTCGGGGAACCGTGCCACCGACGAGGAACGCATCGAGCCCATCTTCACGGAACTCATCGCGGCGCACACCCGAAGGATGGATGCCCTGGGCCTGACCGCCTGAGAACGGCAGGCGTCAGCGCGCGACCGCGCCCTTGGCGAGCGAGTGCAGCATCCGGTCGTCGTGTGCGGCGCGTATGCGACCCACCACCAGGTCCGAGACCGCGACGACGAGCGCCGTGCCGAGGAGGGTGATCCACCAGATCCACCCGCCGTTCCACTTCAGGCCGGCCCAGGTGAGCACGACCCAGAGGACGGACGCGGCGACCACTCCGATCGCCGGGACGAGGACGGAGCCGTGCGTGTGACGGTTCGGCAGGAAGTAGCGTCCGGCGAGGCCGATGATGGCGCCGCCGAGGACGACGAAGAGCAGTTCCACGAGTTGGAGGTTAGCCGACGAAGCCGATGCGGCGCGATTCCTCTGTGCCGATCTCGACGTAGCCGATGCCGGCGGTCGGGACCAGGTAGAGGCGACCCTTGTCGTCGGCCAGCTTCAGGACCTCGGAGCCGCTGCTGAGCGCCGTCTGCACCTGCCCCGCCAGTTCTTCGGCCGACTGCGAGGACTCGAAGCTGAGCTCGCGGGGGGCGTTGACGATTCCGATGCGGATCTCCACGTGGGTGCCTTTCGAATCTGACCGGCGGGTGTGAGTTCAGACTACGGCACACGGCTCGCGGCGCCCGGTCGCGTTCTCTGTCGGCGGACGCCGATACCGTGAATGGCATGATCGCTCGCGGCTTCCTGATGCGGCCTCCGGCGCGCCCGGACGCGGCTGCCGACGGGGCCGCCGCATCCGGCCGCGTGGTGCTCGACGGCGCCCAGGCGGAGGTCCTCGCGCTGCCGGACTCCACCTCCGCCGCCGTGCTCGGAGCTCCCGGGACGGGCAAGACCACCACTCTGGTGGAGGCCCTTGCCGAGCGTGTCCTGGTCCGCGGCCATGCTCCCGATGAGGTGCTGGCTCTCAGCGCCTCGCGCACCGCCGCGACCGCTCTCCGCGACCGCCTCGCGCTCCGTCTGGGCGTGCCGACGCAGGGTCCGCTCGCTCGCACGGCTACCTCCCTCGCCTTCCAGCTGGTGGGGGAGCGCGCGCGGCGCGGCGGGCTCGAGCCGCCACGCCTCCTGACCGGCGGCGAGCAGGACCAGATCATCGCCGAACTGCTCAGCGGCCACATGGAGGACGGAACCGGTCCCGTCTGGCCGGAGCCGCTGGTCGCAGAGGTGCGGATGCTGCGCGGCTTCCGCACCGAGCTGCGCGAGCTGATGGCACGGTGCGCCGAACGCGGCATGACGCCGTCCCGGCTGTCGGAGCTGGGCGCGATGACCGGCCACGACGAGTGGCGCGCCGCTGCCCGCTTCATGACGGAGTACCAGCTGGTGGTCGACAGCTACCGTGGCGGCTTCGTGGATGCGGCCGAGCTGATCGCCTCCGCCGTCACGGTGGTGCGCGAGGGCAGCTCGCTCGACCGCCTGCGCGCGGTGTTCGTGGACGATCTCCAGGAGGCGACGGTGGCGACCCTGGCGCTTCTGCGCGCGCTCGCCCAGCGCGGCATCGCGGTGATCGCCTTCGGCGACCCGGACGTCGCCTCCACGACGTTCCGCGGTGCGGAGGCCACCGCTCTCGGTCAGCTCGAGGGCCGGCTCGGAGTGCCGGTGACACGGTTCGTCCTGACGACGGCGCACCGCCAGACGCCCGTCCTCCGCGAACTGACGGCGCGCGTGACCGAGCGGATCGGGACGGCGGCGGCCGGTGTGCAACGGATCGCCGCGGCCGGGCGCCCGTCTCGCGAGAACCCGCACGACGAGGAGGCGCACGCCGACGACGCGTCGCCCCGTCCGGAGGTCGTGCGCCTGGTGGCCGTCTCCGCCCCGTCCGAAGCGTCGCGCCTCGCCCGGAAGCTGCGCGAACGGCACCTGCTCGACGGCGTCCCCTGGAGGGACATGGCGGTCATCGTGCGCTCGGGGGCCCACGTGCCTGCGTTGGCGCGAGCGCTCGCGGTGGCCGAGGTCCCGACGACGACGAGCATCGCCGGACGGCCGCTGCGCGACGATTTCGCCGCACGACAGCTCGTCACGATCGCCGGCGTGCAACTGGGGGCCATCGAGCTCACGCCCGCCGTCGCGACCGAGGTGCTGCTGGGCCCGTTCGGCGGCCTCGACAGCGTGAGCCTGCGCCGGCTGCGGCTGGCCCTCCGGCAGGAGGAGCTCTCCGGGGACGGCAACCGGCCCGGTGACGAGCTGCTCGTGGAGGCGCTCCAGCATCCCGCGCACCTCGCCACGATCGACGCTGCGCCCGCCCGGCGCGCGGGACGGCTGGCCGAGACCCTCCGGTCCGGCCGTGAGAAGGCCGCCGACGGAGGCTCCATCGAAGAGCTGCTGTGGCAGATCTGGGAGCGCAGCGGGCTGGCCGCGCGCTGGCTCGACCACTCGGAGCGCACAGGGATCGTCGCCGACGAGGCGAACCGGCACCTCGACGGCGTCGTCGCCCTCTTCACCGCGGCACGCCGGTTCGTCGAGCGCTACCCCGAGCGTCCCGCCTCCGACTTCGTCGTCGAACTGCTCGGCGCCGAAGTGCCAGAGGACACCCTTGCCGCCCGCACCGCCGGCGACGCCGTGCTCGTGTGCACACCGAGCGCCGCCATCGGCCGCGAGTTCGAGGTCGTCGCCGTCGCCGGACTGCAGGAGAGCGTCTGGCCCAACCTGCGGCTGCGGGGCTCGCTGCTGCATCCCCAGGAGCTTGCGGACGCCGTCGAAGGGCGCTCCACGGGCACGGAGGACGAACGCGCGGAGGTGCTCGGCGACGAGCTGAGGATGTTCGCGCTGGCCGTGTCCCGTGCGCGCGGCCAGGTCATCCTCACGGCGACGGCCAACGACGACGAGCAGCCCTCGCCCTTCCTGCGCCTCGCAAGCGACCTCGGCACGGACGACGTGGACGACGGCGCCCATCCGCTCTCCCTCCGCGGCATGGTCGGCCGGTTGCGCCGCCGTCTGGTCACCAACGGCTCGCCCGACGCGGCCGCGGCGCTCGCCCGGCTGGCCGATGCGGAGGTGGAGGGTGCCGATCCCTCCTCCTGGTACGGGCTGCTCGAGCCGTCGACGAGCGAGCCGCTGGTGGATCTCGAGGATCCGGAGGCGGTCGTACGGGTGTCGCCGTCGCGGCTGGAGACCTTCGAGAAGTCGCCGCTCGCCTGGTTCGTGGACACGATGGCCGCCTCGCCCAACGGTCTCGCCGCCGGCATCGGCACGGTCGTGCACGCCGTTATGGAGGAGGCGAGCACCAGTGAGGACCGCGACCTCAGCGTGGAGCGCCTCTGGCAGGGCGTCGAGCGCCGCTGGGGCGAGCTGGCGTTCGAGTCCCCGTGGCTGGAGGAGAAAGAGCGCCGTCGCACCCGGACGCTCTCGGCCGGCGTGTCGGAGTACCTCCGCGACTTCGAGCGCGCGGGCGGCACCCTGCTCGGGTCGGAAGGCGCGTTCGAGCTCCGGATCGGCCGGGCGCTCGTGCGCGGCACGATCGACCGGGTCGAGCGCACGCCGGACGGGACGGTCGTGATCGTGGACCTGAAGACGGGAAATCGCACGCCGAGCGCGGCGGACGCGGCCGGGCACGCGCAGCTCGGCGCGTACCAGCTCGCACTGGAGCACGGCGTCATCGAGGAGGCGGAGAACCTGCCGTCCGGCGGCGCGAAGCTGCTCTTCGTGGCGAAAGGGGTTCGCGGCAAGGGCTACCGCGAGTTCGGGCAGGACCGCGTCGACGACGAGGGCCTCGACCGGCTCCGCGAGCGGGTCGCCCGGGCGGCGGACGGCATGGCCGCAGCGAGCTTCGCCGGTGTGGTGGACCTCGGGGAACGCGACCCGCACGGGAAGTACGAGTACCGCATCCACCTGGTCCCCGCGGTCAGTGCCGGAGGAGGGTCATGACGGACGAAGCGACGCACGTCGACGACGAAGGCCTTCTGGAGTGGGCGAACGACGAGGCAGCACTCGACCTGGTCGAGCAGGCGTTCTCGCTCGCCGGGGATGAGCACGGCGGCGAAGCGCGCCGGCGGCCGGCGCGCGCCCTGAGCGCTGCCGAGATCGCGGAGGCGCTCGGCCTCCCGATGCCGACGGCGCAGCAGCAGGCGGTCATCGAGGCACCGCTCCGTCCGGCGATCGTCGTCGCCGGCGCGGGCAGCGGCAAGACCGAGACCATGGCCAACCGTGTGGTGTGGCTGCTCGCGAACGGTCACGTCCGGGTCCCCGAGATCCTCGGCCTGACCTTCACACGCAAGGCCGCGGGCGAGTTGGCCGGCCGCATCCGCACCCGCATCGAGCAGCTGGTCGCCTCGGGGGTGACCGAGGTCGAATTCGACCCGTTCGAGGCGCCGGAGGTCGCGACCTACAACGCGTTCGCCAACGCGATCTTCCGCGAGAACGCACTGCTGATCGGGCGGGAGCCGGAGTCGGCCGTGCTGACCGAGGCGTCCGCCTGGCAGCTCGCCCGGCGGCTCGTCGTCACCAGCAGCGACGAGCGCCTGGTCGAACTGGACAAGGGCGTGGATGCGGTGACCTCGGCGGTCGTCGCCGTGAGCCGCGCGCTCAGCGAGAACGTCGCCGACCCGTCCGAGGTCGAGCGGATGGTGGAGGGTTTCGCGCGAATCGCCGAGCTGCCGACGGGCAACGGCCGGGTCAAGGAGCTGTACGCCTCGGTCCGCTCGGCCGTCGAGGCCGTGGGTTCGCTGCCACCGCTCCTCGACCTCGCACGCGCGTTCGCCGACGAGAAGCGCCGCCGGGGGTTCGTGGAGTACTCCGACCAGGTGGCGTTCGCCCTGGCGGTGTGCGAGCGGATGCCCGAGGTCGTCGCCGACTACCGGCGCCGTTTCCGGGTGGTGCTGCTGGACGAGTACCAGGACACCTCGGTGGTCCAGACGCGGCTACTCTCCACCCTCTTCACCGGCCGCCCCGTGATGGCCGTGGGGGACCCGCACCAGTCGATCTACGGCTGGCGTGGCGCGAGCGCCGCGAACCTGGGCCGGTTCTCCAGCGATTTCACGGGGGAGCGCCGTGGCGACCACGGCGCCGCGGACGAGTACGCGCTGAGCACCAGCTGGCGCAACCCGACGCGCGTGCTCGATGCGGCCAACGTTCTCGTGGATCCGCTCACGGCCGCCTCCCCGGTGCACGTCGAGCAGCTGCAGCCGCGGCCCGGGGCGGTCGCCGGGGAACTGACCGCGGTCTTCGAGCAGACGGTCGCGGAGGAGGCCGACCTCGTCGCCCGCTGGCTGGGGGACCGGGTGCGCCGGCTCGGACCCGACGATTCGCCCCCCAGCGCCGCCATGCTCTGCCGGTCCCTGAAGAAGATCGACGTGTTCACCGGCGCGCTCGATCGCCACGGCATCCCGTATCACGTCCTCGGACTCGGAGGACTTCTCGAGCAGCCGGTGATCGCCGACCTGCTCAGCGCACTGCGCGTCATGCACGACCCGACGGCCGGCTCCGAGCTGATCCGCCTGCTGACCGGCGCCAAGTGGCGAGTGGGCCCCAAGGACATCGCGGCGCTCCGCGACGTCGCCTCCTGGCTGGCCGAACGCGACCACCGG
Source organism: Leifsonia sp. HAY1-4F (assembly GCF_056755275.1). Classification (NCBI taxonomy): domain Bacteria; kingdom Bacillati; phylum Actinomycetota; class Actinomycetes; order Micrococcales; family Microbacteriaceae; genus Leifsonia; species Leifsonia sp. HAY1-4F. Next base: position 82,466 of record NZ_JBNDHX010000002.1, on the reverse strand, counting down.
CACCAGAAGCTCGACCCGGAGCTCCGCGACCGGTTGCGGCGCTCGGTCGCCGGCGAGGAGTCCGCGTCCCTCGTGGATGCGCTCGACTTCGTCGTCGAGGCGCCCGCGGGCCACAGCCGTCTGGACGGCTTCAGTCCGGAGGGACTCGACCGGATGCGCGACGCCGGCCGCCGGCTCGACCACCTGCGTTCGCGTGCGGGCCTGGACCTGCTCGATCTCGTCACGCTCGTGCAGCAGGAGCTGCTCCTGGACATCGAGGTGGCCGCGAACGAGACCGCGCAAGTCGGCCACGCGAGCCTCGACGCGTTCGCCGAGCAGGTGGCCTCGTACCTCGCGGTCGACGATCAGGCGACCCTCGGCTCGTTCCTGTCCTGGCTCGCGGAGGCGGAGCAGCGCGACAACCTGGCGCCGCGGAGCGAGGACCCGGAGCCGGGCACCGTCCAGATCCTCACCATCCACGGCGCCAAGGGGCTGGAGTGGGATGTGGTGGCCGTCCCCCGGCTCGTCGACGGCGAGCTCCCCGGTCCGCCGCAGAGCCGCAAGGGCTGGCTCTCGTTCGGGCAGCTCCCGAACGAGTTCCGTGGCGACTCCGCCGAACTGCCGGTCATCGCCTGGCGCACCGCAGAGACCCAGAAAGACGTCCACGAGTCCATCGCCGCGTTCGAGGAGGAGAACGTGGCCCGCCACCTGGAGGAGCAGCGCCGGCTGATCTACGTCGCCGTCACCCGCGCGAAGGAGCGGCTGCTGCTCAGCGGGTCGTACTGGTCGACGCAGACCCGGCCCCGCGGTCCGGGCTCGTACCTGCTGGAGCTTCAGGAGGCGGGTCTCCTGCCCGAGGACGCGTTCCCGGACTGCGACGAGCCCGACGAGAATCCGCTCACGCTGAGCGCCGCGACCGTGACCTGGCCGCTGGAGCCCCTCGGCGCGCGCCGGGGGCGCGTGGAAGCCGCAGCGGAAGCGGTTCGCCGGGCGCGCGAGAGCGGCGCGGGCTACGGAGGCGTCTACGCGCGGGACCTCGACCTGCTGCTGGCCGAACGTGCCAGACGGGAACAGGAGGCGGGCCTCGTCGAGCTGCCCGCGCGCATCCCGGCGTCCCGGTTCAAGGACTACGTCACGGACCCGGCGGGCGTCGCCGCGTCGCTCCGCCGGCCGATGCCCGAACGCCCCTACCGGCAGACGAGGCTCGGCACCCTCTTCCATCAGTGGGTGGAGGACCGGTTCGGCACCGTCGCGGGCGCCGCCGATGTCCTCGACGCGAACGCGGCCGAGCTGGACGACCCGGCGGGCGACCTGCTCGAGGCGGAGCGTTTCGAGGAGCTGAAGGCGACCTTCGAGCGCAGCCCGTGGTCCGGCCGCCGCCCCGAGGAGGTGGAGCTGGAGATCCACATCACGCTCGCCGGGCAGGTCATCGTGTGCAAGCTGGATGCCGTCTACCGTGCGGAGGACGGCCGGCACGACTACCAGATCGTCGACTGGAAGACCGGGAAGGCACCGCGCGACGCCGACGACCTGGAGCGCAAGCAGCTGCAGCTGGCCCTCTACCGGCTCGCGTTCGCGCGCTACGCCGGGGTCGACCCGGAGCGCATCGACGCGGTCTTCTACTTCGTCGCCGACGACCGCGTCATCCGGCCGGAGCGGCTCTACGCGGAGGAGGAACTGACGTCGCTCTGGTCGTCGGCCACCGGCTTCATCCCGCCCGAGCGGCGGTAACCGCCGCTGCCGTCGGCGGCTGGATGGTCGCCGGGGGTCCGGTCGAGCATGGCCTCGACGTCGCCGACCGCCAGGATCGGTCCGGTGGCCGTCGACAGCGGGTTCATCGCGTTGCTGTGCACCCGATCCACGAGTCCGTCGAGCATCGCGACCGCGTCGTCCATGATCGACTGGTCCCGCATCTCGCGGCCGTGCAGCAGCCAGCGAGCCACCTCGAGCTCGGCGTAGAGCATCGCGCGCTGGGTGAACTGGCGGTCGGCGGCGACCTGACGGGTGGAGGCGTAGGCGCCGAGCGCGCCGTCGGTCGCGTCCGGGTTCATGGCGAGCAGCCAGTGCAGATCGCGGGCCGGGTCGCCGACGCGAAGGGCCGACCAGCCGAGGACCGCCGTGACCCCGTCGTCCTCCACCAGGAAGGAGTCGGCGGTCAGCGCGCCGTTGATGACGGTCGGCTGGAACTGCCAGATGGAGTGGTCGGCGGCCGCGTCGCGCCAGCGGTCCCGCAGCGCGGTCGGCAGGAGTCCCGTGGATGCGGCCGACTCGATCACCGAGTTCGCAGCAGCGAGGCACTCCGTCGCGGACATCACGGGAAGGCCCGCCTCGCCGACGAACGCAGTCGGCAGCGCGTGGATCGCGGCGATGGCGTGCCCGATCGAGCCGGCGAGCCCGTCGCCCGGGGGCACCTCCTCGACGGCGATGTGCCGGCCGGGCAGGTAGTCGTAGACGAGCGCGCGAGTCCCGGCCACCGGCGCCTGGCCGAGGAACTGCGGGACGTCGAACGGCAGCCGGCTGCGGATGCCGGTGGTGAGCGCGCGCAGCGCGACGAGGTCGGCGCTCTGTTCGGTCTCCGCCGCCTGCGAGGTCGGAACGCGGACGATCACGGCGCTCCCATCCGTCGTCGTCAGCAGTGCCGAATCGAAGTCGCCCGCGCCGCCGAGGCTGTAACTGCGGGCGCCCGTGACGTCGAGGCCGGGAACGGCCGAGGTGGCCAGCGCGGCTAGAGTGAGATGGGATCTGGCCATGCACCTAGGCTAAGTGGACCTGCCTGCGACAGCCGTCCGCCACGCCCCGAAAGGACCTCGATGTCGTCCGCCCCGACTCCCGCTCCGCCGCTCGCGGCTCTGGCGCTCTCGCGTCATGCGACCGACCGCGACCATGCGGAGCGCTCGCGTCCGGCCCTGTTCGACGAGCTGTGGGAGGAACCGGGCACGCGGGTGCTCGCCCTATGGAAGGGCCGTGCTCTCCTCACCGCCGAGAGCGTCGCCGCCGCGACCCCGGCCGCCGACGGATGGTCGGCGCCCGACGCCGGTCCCGCCGAACTCGAACTGCTGCCCGTCGACCGGGTGACCTCCGCCCTCCTGCGCGTATATCTCGGCCGCACCACGGTCGCGACCGCTGCGGAACCGTCCGGCAGTGCTGTCGTCCTGGAGGTGCTGACGGACGCCGCTGCTCAGGAGCTCGAGCCCGACGAGGCGCGCTGGGGCAACCTCCGCACGGTGGCCACCGCGCTGAGCGACCGGGATGCCGGACTCTTCACGGAAGCGCTGGCCATGGCCAACTGGCACGCTTCGAACACGCACTGCCCGCGCTGCGGGATGCCGACCGTCGTGGAGCAGGCAGGCTGGGTCCGGCGCTGCTTCGAGGACGGCTCCGAGGTCTTCCCGCGCACCGACCCGGCCGTGATCGTCACCATTCTGGATGCCGACGACCGGCTGCTGCTAGGGTCCAACGCCATGTGGGAGCACTCCCGGTACTCGCTTCTCGCCGGGTTCGTGGAGCCGGGGGAGTCGTTCGAGTCGGCGGTGGAGCGCGAGATCTTCGAGGAGGCGGGGATCCGCGTCGTGGATGCGCGCTACAAGGGGTCTCAGCCGTGGCCGTTCCCCGCGTCCGTGATGATCGGGATGACCGCGCGGCTCGCCGACGATCAGGAGCCGGCTGCGCTCGACCCGGACGGCGAGGAGATCCTCGACCTCCGCTGGTTCAGCCGTGAGGAGCTGTGGGAGGCGCGGGAGCAGATCATCCTGCCCGGGCGGTCGTCGATCGCGCGCGCCCTCATCGAGGACTGGTACGGCGGTCCGCTGGACGAGCCGCCCGCGCCGTGAGCACCGCGCTCTCCGGGCCGGATGCCCTGCTGGCCGGTCTGGACGCGCAGCAGCGGGTCGCAGCCGAAGCGCTGTTCGGTCCGGTCTGCATCCTGGCCGGTGCCGGAACCGGCAAGACGCGCGCGATCACGCACCGGATCGCCTACGGCGTCGCTTCCGGCGCGTATGCGCCGAATCGCGTGATGGCCCTGACCTTCACCAGCCGCGCCGCAGCCGAGTTGCGGGGACGCCTGCGTCAGCTCGGTGCCGGCGGCGTCTCCGCCCGCACCTTCCACTCGGCGGCGCTGTCGCAGCTCAACTACTTCTGGCCGCAGGTGGTCGGCGGCCAGCTGCCGTCCGTGCTCGATGGGAAGGGTCGGGTGCTCGGGCAGGCCGCGGAATCCCTCAAGCTGCGTGTGGACACGGCGACGCTGCGGGATGTGGCCGCCGAGGTGGAGTGGCGGAAGGTCTCCGGTCTCGGGATCGAGCAGTACTCGGCGGCGGGCCGGCCGACGCCGGGCTCGCTGACCGCGGATCAGGTGGCGGCCCTTCTGCAGAAGTACGAGGACCTCAAGGACGAGCGCAAGCAGATCGACTTCGAGGATGTGCTGCTCGCCTGCGCCGGCATGATCGAGTCGGAGCCCGCCGTCGCCCTGCAGGTGCGCGAGCAGTACCGGTTCTTCGTCGTCGACGAGTACCAGGACGTGTCGCCGCTGCAGCAGCAGCTCCTCTCCCTGTGGCTCGGCACGCGGACCGATCTGTGCGTCGTCGGGGATGCCAGCCAGACCATCTACTCCTTCGCCGGTGCCCGCAGCGACTATCTGCTCGGGTTCGAGCGGGAGCATCCCGGAGCGACGGTTGTGCGCCTCGAGCAGAACTACCGCTCCACGCCCTCGGTGATCGACGTCGCGAACCGGCTCATGCGTGGCCGTTCCGGCGCACTGACCCTGCGGCCTGCTGAGCTCCCCGGCGGAGCGCGCGACGTGGATCCCGTGCCCGAGCCCACCGCGTACGAGGATGACCGTGCCGAGGCGCGCGCCGTCGCCCAGCGGATCGCCGCCGAGCTCGCTGCCGGCTCGCGACCCGAGCACATCGCGGTGCTGTATCGCGTGAACGTGCAGTCGGCCGCGCTCGAGCAGGCGCTCGGCGATCTCGGCATCAGCTACCAGATCCGCGGCGCGAAGCGGTTCTTCGACCTCCCGGAGGTGCGACAGGCCGTCATGTCGTTGCGCGCGGCCAGCCTGGCGGCGACGGACGACCCGCTGTTCAAGTCGGTCAGCGACGTGCTCCGGTCCCTCGGCTGGTCCGTCCAGCCGCCGGAGGCACGCGGAGCCGTCCGTGAGCGCTGGGAGTCGCTGAACGCCATCATGGGTCTCGCCGACGAGCAGCCGCCCGGCCGCACGCTGCGCGCCTTCACCGACGAGCTGCTCGCCCGTCAGGCCGGACAGCACGAGCCGACGATGTCCGCCGTGACCCTCGCCACGCTGCACGCCGCGAAGGGCCTCGAGTGGCCCTCGGTCTACCTGGTGGGCTTGAGCGAAGGTCTCGTCCCGATCAGCTACGCCACCACGTTCGAGCAGGTGGACGAGGAGCGTCGCCTCCTGTACGTCGGCATCACGCGCGCGCGGGAGCGCCTGCGTCTGAGCTGGGCGGCGCGCGGCAACCAGCCCGGTCGTCCCTCCTCACGTCAGCCATCGCGGTTCCTCTCCGAGCTCCGGCCCACGGTCACGCCGGGAGACCGAGGCAGCCGCACTCCGGGTGCGGCTCCCACGCGCGGCTGACCCACTCGACGGCTCCGGCCTCCAGCCGCCAGACCACCCCGGGTCGCACCTGCGGCCCCACGAGGCGCACCTCCGGCACCTCCGCACGCACCTCCGCACGCACCTCGGCACCCTCCGTCGCGCCCGAGCCGGCGATACCCGCCAGCACGATCGCGGCCCCTCGGGCGGCGGCCGCGGCCGAGCTGATCGCCGTCTCGCCCGGGGCCGGCCGGGTGTGCAGCTGCGTGGCCATGGCCGGCCAGGCCGGGTCCGCATCCGTGCGATGCAGGTCGACGCACCGCAGGCAGGCGCCCTCGCCCGGCCGCACGAACGGCCCGACGGAGACACCGGCGTCGCCGAATACGACGGGGAGGTGCGGCACATCGCGGCGCAGCCACCGTGCGTGGCGCTGGGGCTCGACCGCATAGGCGGCGACGATGACGGCCGCTTCTGCTTGCGCGACCACCGGGTCCGACCACGACAGCCCACTGCGGACGTCGGCTCCCGCTTCGGACAGCATCCGTTCGAGGGTCGCTGCCGTCGGCCCCGCGCCATCGAGCACGACCAGAGGCGGTTCCGTCCTTTCGGCGCGCGCAGGTGCCAGCACCGGGGTCAGCTGCTCCAGCAGCTCCCTCACCGCCGCCGGCGGTGCGCCCGCGCGCTTGGCCACCACGTGGAGCCCCTCTGCGGACACGCCGCCGCCGAGCGCGGCCAGCATCCGCTCGTCCGCACCACTCACGCGTTCGAGAACGAGCAGGGGTCGTTCGACGCCGAACTGGAGGCTGTCGGGCGTGCGCCACACGTGCTGGATGCGGGAGTCGAGTGCGAGGACCATTCCCGCATCCTCTCGGACGCAGGTGCCCGCTCCGCGGTTGTCCACAGACCGACTTTCCGAGGACGCTCTATCCCCAGGCGCCTCTCACCGGGTCCGGCCTCACCCCTCGGTCGGGCGGTCCCTGTCATCGCGCAGGAGGTCTTCGATCGCCTGGTCGAGCGCGTCCTGCTCCGGCTCCTGGCCGCTGGCCGCCGCGGTCAGGCGGGCCACCAGAACGGACGGGTCGTCGAGGTCGGACGACTGGGGGAGCAGGTCGGGATGCGACCAGAGGGCGTCGCGCGCATCCATGCCGACGGCATCCGTGACCGCCTGCCACATCGCGGCGGCGTCCCGCAGCCGTCGCGGCCGCAGCTCCAGGCCCACGAGTGTCGAGAACGCCGACTCGGCGGGTCCGCCGGACGCCCGGCGACGGCGTACCGTCTCGGCGATCGCGGCCGCGCGGGGGAGCAGGTGCGTGGCGTTCGCCGTCACCACATCGACCCAGCCCTCGACGAGCGCGAGCACGGTCTCGAGTCGAGCGAGCGCCTCCTGCTGGTCCTCGGTCCGCGGCGGGATGAGCCGGCCGCTGACCATCGCCTCGCGCAGCTCCTCGGGGTTCGAGGGGTCGAAGTTCTCGGCGAGCGACTCGAGCGCGTCCGTGTCGATGGTGATGCCCTTGGCGAAGGCCGTGATCTGGGTGATGAGCTGGAGCCGCAGCCACTTCGCGTGCCGGAACAGCCGGGCGTGAGCGAGCTCGCGCACCGCGAGGTAGAGCTGGATCTGGTCGGCGGGGATGTCGAGCCCGTCGCCGAAGTCGGCCACGTTCTGCGGCAGCAGCGCCGCCGTGCCGTCGGGCAGCAGCGGGATGCCGATGTCGCCTCCGGACACGACCTCCTTCGAGAGCTGCCCCACGACCTGGCCCAGCTGCATGGCGAACAGCGCGCCGCCGATCGAGCGCATCACCTGCCCGGCGTTCTGCAGCATCGCCTGCATCTCCTCCGGCGCCTGCTCGGACAGGACCCGGGTCAGGGCGTCGGAGATGCTGAGGGCGACCGGCTCGGCGAGCTGCGTCCACAGCGGCATGGTCTGTCGCGCCCACTCCGCCCGGCCGATGAGCTCGGGCGTGCTGCTGAGACCTGCCACACCGGTCGCCTGGTCGAGCCACAGCGAGGCGACGTGGAAGGCCTGGTCGAGCGAGGCGCGCTCCACCGGAGTGACCGGATGTGCGCCATCTGCGGCGAGCTGGCGCGCCTGCTGCTGCGCGATGTCCCAATTGATGCCGCCGCCCGGGTTCATCAGGGCGTTCTGCAGCTGGCCGAGAAGGGCCTGGATGCTGGCCGGATCGTTGGGCAGGCCTGCGGCGCCGGCGAGACGGCTCGGGTCGATCGACGCGCCGTTTCCCGACAGGAACTGGTTCAGCAGTTCGCGGAACTCGTCGTCGTCCCGCTCCTCGTTCTGGTCGTCGGCCATCGTGAGCGTCCTCTTCTCGAACTGAGCCGGCCACGGATCGAGCAGCCGCCGGGCTCGGCTTCAGGCTTGCCATCTACGCTAGCCGGTGGTGCCGGGGCGGCGGGTGAGAATTGGCCTATGCTCGCATCCGGGCCGTGCGCCTGTGGCGAACACCCGCTCATGGCGGAGCCACCAGCACCCCAGCGCACCAGCACCCCAGCGAGAGGACGGCCCTGTGACCCTGTTCGGCGAGGAAGATCGTGCCCTGCAGGCGCACGCGGCGGAGCGGATCGCCCCACCGCGCCGGGTCGTCATCGGCTGGGTCGCGATCGGGGTCGCGGTGGTGCTCGCCCTGGTGCTCGCGCTCGTCCCCGCTCCGTTCGTCATCGAGCAGCCGGGGCCGGTGTTCAACACGCTCGGCACCGACCAGCAGGTCGGATCGCCGTCGGGCGGAGAAGCGAAGGACCTGATCAGCATCCCGGGCCGGAAGACGTACGCCACCTCCGGGTCACTCGATCTCCTCACCGTCTCCGTGGTCGGGAACCCGGACCAGAGCCCGTCGTGGCTCGAGATCGCCGACGCCTGGTTCCAGCCGAGCAAGGCCGTGCTGCCGCTCGACGACGTCTTCCCCCCGGGCACGACCACGGAGCAGTCCAACGCCCAGAACGCCGCGGCCATGGTGGACTCGCAACAGGATGCGATCGCTGCGGCTCTCAGCCGGCTGGGCTACGACTTCCCCGAGAACGTCGCCGTGAAGCAGCTGCTGACGGGCAGCCCCGCGTCGCGGGTGCTGAAAGTGGGCGACGAGATCACGTCCGTGAACGGCGTGAAGGTCCGCAGCATCCAAGCGCTGCGGGATGCCGTCAAGAAGAACGGCGCGGGAAAGCCCGCCGAGCTCGGCATCGTCCGCGACGGCGCTGCGTCCATGGTCGCCATCACCCCGACCGAGTCGCAGGGACAGGTCGTCATCGGCATCGGAGCAGGGATGGACTACACCTTCCCGTTCGACGTGAAGATCCAGCTGAACAACGTCGGCGGCCCCAGCGCCGGCCAGATGTTCGCCCTCGGCATCATGGACAAGCTGACGCCCGGCTCGCTGACCGGAGGCAAGCGGATCGCCGGGACCGGGACGATCGACAACACCGGCACGATCGGGCCCATCGGCGGCATCCGGCAGAAGATGTACGCGGCGCGCGACTCCGGGAAGGCGACCTACTTCCTCGCGCCGGCCTCCAACTGCGACGAGGTCGCCGGCCACATTCCGTCCGGATTGCAGGTGTTCGCGGTGAAGACGCTGGCCGACTCGCTGAAGGTCCTCCAGGCGGTGCGCGACGGGTCGAGCACGTCCGGCCTGCCCACCTGCCACGCGGGCTGACTTCCGCCGGGCCGCAGCGCACTCCAAGGGTCTGCTGCCTAGGATGGACCCATTCCCGCCAGGCGAGACCAAGAGGGCCATACGTGAGTTCACCAGCTGCAGTCCGACCCGCAGGCCGCCGTCGCGCGGCCATCTGGATCACTCTCGGGGTGATCGTCGCGGTGGTCATCCTGTTCTTCGTGTTCGCCGGGCTCTACGCCGACGTCCTCTGGTACGACCAGATCGGCTTCCTCAACGTGCTGACCACCCAGTGGTTCGCCGGGATCGCGATGTTCTTCATCGGCTTCTTCGGGATGGCCGTGCCGGTGTGGCTGGCCATCCTGCTCGCGTACCGCCTGCGGCCGGTGTACGCCAAGCTCAACGCTCAGCTCGACCGCTATCAGCAGGTCATCGAACCGCTGCGCCGCCTGTCGATGTACGGCATCCCGATCGTGTTCGGCATCTTCGCCGGCGTCTCGACCGCGAGCCGGTGGGAGACGGCGGCGCTGTGGCTGAACGGCACCTCCTACGGCAAGACCGACCCGCTGTTCCACCTCGACATCGGCTTCTACCTGTTCGCGCTGCCGTTCTATCGCAGCGCGGTCGGCTTCGCGTCCGCCGTGGTCCTCATCGCGCTGCTCGCCACCCTCGCCACCTGCTATCTCTACGGCTCGATCCGGGTGACCGGGCGCGAGGTGCGCATCTCGCGCTCGGCGCGCGTCCAGGTCTCGATCGTCGCGGCCCTCTACCTGCTGCTGCAGGGCGTGAGCATCTGGCTCGACCGCTATGCGACCGTGACGGACTCCAACGTCAACGACATGATGAACGGCGCTGCGTACACCGACGTCAACGCGACCATTCCCGGGCGGGCGGTGCTCGCCGGCGCGGCCGTGATCGTCGCGCTGCTGTTCGTCGTGACCGCGTTCGTCGGCCGCTGGCGCTTCCCGGTCGTCGGAACGGCGATGCTCATCGTCGCCGCGCTCGTGGTCGGCGCCATCCTCCCGTGGGTGGTACAGCGCTTCCAGGTCGACCCCAGCCAGAAGACGCTCGAGACGCCCTATGTGCAGAAGGGCATCGACTTCACTCGCGAGGCTTACGGGCTGAGCGACATCGACACCATCCCGTACAACGCGAAGACCACGGCGGAGCAGGGCGCCCTGCGACAGGATGCGCAGACGACAGCGCAGATCCGCATCATCGACCCGGCGGTGATCAGCCCGTCGTTCCGTCAGCTGCAGCAGTTCCGGCAGTACTACGCCTACCCGGACAAGCTCAACGTCGACCGCTACGAGAAGAACGGCACCCAGCAGGATGCCGTGGTCGCGGTCCGCGAGCTGCAGCAGTCCGGCCTCGGCACCGGCACCGCGCGCAACTGGTTCAACGACACCGTGGTGTACACGCACGGCTACGGACTGGTCGCCGCCTACGGCAACCAGCGCTCGCCCGACGGCCAGCCGGTCTTCATGGAGTCCGGCATCCCGACCAGCGGGACGCTCGGCACCTATCAGCCGCGCATCTACTTCGGCGAGCAGTCGCCCACCTACTCGATCGTCGGGGCACCGAAGGGCACCAAGCCGGTCGAGCTCGACTACCCGGGCGGGACGAACGGCGCCCAGCAGACGTACACGACCTTCAGCGGCGACGGCGGTCCCAAGCTGGACAACGTCTTCAAGCGGCTGGTCTACGCGCTGAAGTTCCAGGACGAGCAGATCGTGCTCTCCGACGCCGTCAACAACGACTCGCAGATCCTCTACGACCGCGACCCCATCAAGCGCGTGCAGAAGGTCGCTCCGTACCTCACCCTCGACTCGCAGGCGTATCCCGCCGTCGTGGATGGACGCGTCAAGTGGATCGTCGACGGCTACACCACGAGCGACCAGTTCCCGTACTCGCATGTCGGGAGCCTGAGCGATGCGACCGCGGACAAGGACACCCCGAAGCCGGCCTACGCCTTCGACGACATCAACTACATCCGCAACTCGGTGAAGGCCACGGTCGACGCCTACGACGGCTCGGTCACGCTCTACGCGTGGGATGCCGGCGATCCGGTGCTCAAGACCTGGGAGAAGGTGTTCCCCGCGACCGTCAAGCCGGTGAGCGACATGAGCGCGCAGCTGATGAGCCACGTGCGCTACCCCTCCGACCTGTTCAAGGTGCAGCGCGCGGTGCTCGGGCAGTACCACGTCACCGACGCCGGCTCGTTCTACTCCCGAGAGGACGCCTGGACGACGCCCAACGACCCGACGTCGCCCTCGAGCAACCCGGCCCTGCAGCCGCCGTACTACCTGACGATGAAGATGCCCGGGCAGGATGCGCCCGCGTTCTCGCTGTACTCGACCTTCATCCCCCAGGGGACCAGCGAATCCAGTCGTTCGGTGCTCAAGGGCTATCTGGCCGTGGATGCCGACGCGGGCTCGACGAAGGGCAAGATCTCGTCCGGCTACGGCAAGCTCAGGCTCCTGCAGCTGCCGTCGAGCGACACCATCCCCGGTCCTGGGCAGATGCAGAACGCCTTCGACTCCGATCCGACCGTGTCGCAAGACCTGAACCTGCTGCGGCAGGGCAAGTCCGAGGTGATCAACGGCAACCTGCTCACCCTGCCTGTCGGGGGAGGCCTGCTCTACGTGCAGCCCGTGTACGTCCGGTCCTCGGGTGAGACCAGCTACCCGCTGCTGCAGAAGGTGCTGGTCGCGTTCGGCGACAAGATCGAGTTCGAGGACACGCTGGATCAGGCCCTGGATGCGCTCTTCGGCGGAGACTCGGGCGCTTCCGCCGGCGACAACAACGTCCCCTCGACAGGCACCGGCACGACGCAGCCGGGCGGCGGCAAGCAGACCGGGGGCGGCTCCACGACCGGCACGCCGTCTACCGGGAACAACGCCGCCCTGCAGCAGGCGCTGCAGCGGGCCAACCAGGCACTGTCGGACAGCCAGGCGGCTCTCAAGAGCGGCGACTTCGCGGCCTACGGCGAGGCGCAGAAGCGCCTCCAGCAGGCGATCGCGGACGCCCTCGCGGCGGAAGGCCAGCCGGCAGCCAAGTAGCAGGCACGTAGCAGCCACGTAGCAGGGAAGGCGGGTGACGCGTCGGTGACGACGTCACCCGTCTCTTACGCGGAGGCCGTGCGGATCCTGACCTCGCGCTCCATGCGCTTCTCGTGCCGCTGCCGGCCTTTGACCGCTTCGAGCTCGCGGCTCTTCGGCGGCGCGGTGGTCACCAGCTGATCGAGCATCCGCCGGGTGGCCTCGGCGATCTCCTCGATCGCCTGCTCGAACGCGGGCGTGTTCGCGCGGGAGGGACGGGTCGATCCGCTGACCTTGCGCACGAACTGAAGAGCGGCCTCCCGGACCTCGTCGTCGGTGGTGGGCGGTTCGAAGTTGTGGAGGCAGCGGATGTTGCGGCACATGCGCCGACGATAACCCGGATCACCGAGGGACGCATCCCCCGGTGATCCGGGTCAGGGTGGAGATCCGGGTGGGTTCACTGGACCGGCTGCTGGACCGGCTCCTCAGCGGCGGCGGGCTTGCGGACGAACAGCGCGAGCACGATCACGACGAGGGACAGGATGCCCCCGGCGAGGAAGGCGAGGTGCGATCCCTGGGCCGCCGCTGCCGCGGACGGCAGGTCGGGGTTCGGGTTGCCGGAGGCAGCGACGCCTGTCGCGTAGAGCGCCACGAAGATCGCGGTCCCTGCGGCTCCGGCGACCTGCTGCAGCGTGGCGATGGTCGCACTGCCGTGCGAGTACAGCTGCGGCGGGAGCGACCCGAGCGACGACGTGAAGGCGGGAGTGAACAGGAAGGCCAGGGACAGCATCAGGACGATGTGAGCACCCAGCAGCACCAGCCACGACGACCCCTCGCCGAGTCCGAACGCGAGAGTCCACAGGGAGGCGGCGAGGCCGATGGACCCCGGGATGACGAGCGGCCGCGGGCCGAAGCGGTCGTAGAGCCGTCCGACGGCCGGGCCGGCGAGTCCCATCAGCAGGCCGCCCGGCAGCAGGATCGCGCCCACCCAGAGCGGGTCGAGTCCCAGCGTGTACCGCGCGAACTGGGGCAGCACGATGAAGGCGCCGAAGAGCGACACCATCGCGGCCGTCATCATGGCGACGGAGACGGCGAAGTCGCGCGAGCGGAACGTCCGCAGGTCGAGCAGTGCCGAGTCGGTGCGCTGAAGCACGATCTGCCGCCACCCGAAGAAGCCGAGGGTCACCAGGCCGACGACGATCGGGATCCACGGCTGGAGAGCCGCTCCGCCCACCGCGGCGGCGCCGATCTGGCTGAGACCGAAGACCAGCGCGGAGAAGGCGAATGCGGCCAGGATCACCGACCTCGTGTCCAGGGGCACATTCCGCGTCTCCGAGACGTTGGGAACGCGGCGGACCCCGATGGCGAGCATGACGAGCGCGATCGGCAGCATCACCCAGAACAGTCCCTGCCACGGCAGCACCTGGATGAGGGCACCGGACACGATAGGACCGACGGCGGGCGCGACCGACATGACGATCGAGACGCGTCCCATGATCCGGCCGCGCTGCTCCGGCGGAACGATCGTCATCACCGTCGTCATCATCAGCGGCATCATGATCGCGGTTCCCACCGCCTGGATCACGCGCGCCGCCACCAGCAGCTCGAACACCGGCGACAGCGCTGCGATCAGTGTGCCCACCGCGAAGCTCGACATGGCGAGGGTGAACACCGTGCGGGTCCGGAGGCGCTGCATCAGCCAGCCGGTGATCGGGATGACGACCGCCATCGTGAGGGCGAAAGCGGTCGTCAGCCACTGGCCCTTGGTGGCGTCGATGTGCAGGGCCTCCTGGATGCGCGGAAGCGCGACGGCCATCATCGTCTCGTTGAGGAACACCACGAAGACAGCCGCGAGCAGCAGCCCCAGGGCGGTGCGGTTGCGGGCGGCGAGGCCGGAGGCGGCTGCTTCCACGCCGGCGGAGGCCGGTGCCGGTGCGGGCTGGGCATCGGGCGGGGCGATGGTGTCGGTCATGTCTCTCTCCTTGTCTGGCGACTGCTTGACGTACGGTGCGGGAGCTGCTGCAAAAAATGAAGTGCTACAGAAAATAAAGCACACTGCAATTAATCAAGTCAAGTGCTAAAGTGAGATTCATGACGAACCAGCACTACGGGCAGTTCTGCGGACTGGCGCGCGCCGCGGAGATCGTCGGGCAGCGCTGGACCCTCCTGATCCTGCGCGACCTCACCGTGGCACCGCAGCGCTACTCCGACCTCGTCACCGGCCTCGCGGGCATCCCGACGAACACCCTGGCCTCCCGGTTGAAAGACTTGGAGGAGGAGGGGCTCGTGGAGCGGGTGGCGCCCTCTGGTGCAGAGCGCTCGGTCACCTACCGCCTCACGCCGCGCGGCGAGGAACTCGGCCCGGCACTGGATGCGCTCTCGCGCTGGGGTGCGGGCGGGATGCGGACGCCGCGGGACGGCGAGATCGTCACCACCGCATCCATCGCATCAGCACTCCAGGTGGCCGCCGGCGATGGCGTCGTGCCCACGGACTGGAACCTCAGTTACACCGTGCGCGTGGGGGACGTCGAGACCCAGGTGGCGATGCGGGACGGAGCCATCACGGTCGCCCCGGGTCCTGCAGAGAAGCCCGACCTCGTCATCACGGCCGGGCCGCAGATCCGCGATGTGCTCGCGGGGGAGTTGGATGCTCAGACGGCGGTGGAGACCGGCGTCGTCCAGCTCGAGGGTGACGCATCCCTCTTCCAGCGCTTCGCCGATACGATGCGCGTCCCCTACAGTCCCAACGTCCCCGCGACGGTCTGACCGTCCTACCGGCTTCTCGCTGGGCATCCGCACATTCTCTCCGATCCGACGGGCGAAAAGCTTGCCCGAACTTTGATTGTCAGCTTTACTAACAAACATGGTGATCGAGCAGGGCAGACGTGACGCCGCCGACCGGGGCGCGCAACTCGACGGGGGACTGGTGCCCGGACGCGCGCTCCGCCCGCGTACCAAGGTGCTGCCCGAGCACGCCCGGGGGCACAACCGCTCGCTCGTCCTGCAGTCCCTGTATCGGTCGGGGCGGGTGAGCCGGGCTGACCTCGCACGCAGCACCGGACTCACGCGGGTGACCATCTCCGACCTGGTGGCCGAGCTCATCGCCGAAGGTCTCGTCGTCGAGCTGGGGCAGCGCGACGACGCCCGGCCCGGCAAGCCGGCGGTACTGCTCGACGTGGACCGGTCCGCCACCCAGATCATCGGCGTCGACCTCAGCGAGCATGCCGTCTTCCGCGGAGCGGTCTTGGACATCGACGGCCGCATCCTGGATGCGGTGGAGATCGAGCTCGCCGACAGTCGCGGGCCGCACGCCACGGAGAAGGTGCTGACGCTGGTCGATCGCCTCGTCGCGCTCGCCACGGCCCCGGTCCTCGGCATCGGCATCGGATCGCCGGGCATCGTGGATGCGGAGGGCACGGTCGCCGCCGCACCCAACCTCGGCTGGGCGGACGAGCCGCTGCAACGGCTCCTCGCGCAGCGGACCGGCCTGCCGGTGTTCGTGGCGAACGACGCGAACGTCGCGGTCCTCGCCGAGCACGGCTTCGCGGACGCCCAGGGCGACATGATGCTGGTCAAGGTCGGCCATGGCGTCGGTTCCGGCCTGCTGGTCGCAGGGGCCCTGGTCTTCGGCAGCCGGTTCGCCGCCGGCGAGATCGGCCAGGTCATCGTGGGTACGGATGAGGGGCCGGACGCCCCGTACGATCGCGAGCACAGCTTGGAGGCCTGGCTGGCCGTCCCCCGCCTGGAGCGGCGCCTGGCCGCCGCTGCGGCGGCCGGACGCCCTACCGAACAGGTGCTGCGCGAGGCGGGTCAGCGTCTCGGCGTGGCGCTCGCTCCGGTGGTCGGTGCGCTCAACCTTTCGGAGCTGGTGCTCGCCGGTCCCGAGGACCTCCTCGACGGCATGGTCCTGGAGGCCTTCCGCGAGACTCTCCGCAACCGCACGATGGCGGGATTCCACTCCGGCGTGACCGTACGGATGACCAGCCAGGGCCGGGACATCGTCCTGCGCGGCTGCGTCGTCATGGTCCTGTCGGCGCAGCTCGGCGTCTCCTGACCCAGCGGGAAACGATGGCGGTCACGGTGTCCAGGTGACGCCGAGGGCCGAGGCGAGGGCGTGTTGCGCCGCCCCGCGGAACGGATGGTCCTGGGACACCCGGGCGTAGCGGAAGCTGAGCGGCATCGCGGCGCGAACCGGACGCCGGGCGGCCTCCTCCCGCAGCCCGTCGATGAACGCGGGCCCCAGCCGCGGCGCCGCGCCGCCGAGAACGATGGTCGGCACGTCGAGCGCGGCTCCGACCAGCAGGAGTGCGCGGGCGAGCACGCGGGCGCCCTCCGCGATCCGTTCGCGTGACTCCGGCGCGTCGGCGAGGGCCGCGAGGTCGAACGCCTCCAGGTCGGCGCCGTGGGGGAGTCCGAGCATGCTCGTGACCGAGACCACGGCCTCCAGGCAGCCCCTGTTGCCGCACGGGCAGAGAGGAGCGTCCGGCCCGAACAGCACGGGTACGTGCCCGATCTCGCCGGCGCGATGCGCGGCGCCGCTCACGACGGCACCGTCCACCACGACGGCTGCTCCGACCCCGGTGCTCAGCGAGACGAAGAGCTGGTTCGCACCGAGGCCGGCGGAGGCGCCGGAGTCGGCGATCGCCTCGGCGTCGGCATCGTTGATCGGGTGGATGGGCGCCTCCACGATCCCGGCCAGCTCCCGCGCGAGGTCCACATCCCTCCATCCCAGCTGCACCGACTCCCGGATCAGCGCGCCGTCGACGATGCCGGGCACCTGGATGCCCACGGCGACGATGTGGGCGGTCGTGGCGGCCACGAGCGACTGGGTCACACGTCGGATCTCGTCCAGGGAGCCGGCTGCCGCCGGTCGTCGCGTCACCGTCAGCTCCTCGCCGAGGAGGTCGACGACCGCTCCGCGAACGAGGCCCGGTTGGACGATCAGCGACAGGAGGACGTGACTCTCGCGGGCGACGCGCAGGGTCGTGGCTCGTTTGCCGCCCGTGCTCTCCGCACGCTCGCCCTCGATGACCAGTCCGTCCGCGATGAGCCCGGCGAGCAGGGAGGAGACGGTCGCGCTCGTGAGGCCGGTCCGGCGGGCGATCCCGGCCCGGGTCGCCGTCCCCTTGCCCGAGAGCACGAGCTGCAGCGCCGTGGTCAGATTCCGCTCGCGGACGGCGGCCTGTGTCGCCTTGCCGTGCTCGTCTGCCACTGTGCTGCTCCCTGGGACCTGACCATGCGCCTTCGACACTAGTCAATCCGGGGACACAAAACAGGCCCGGACCGGGGATTTCTCCACCGAGTCCGGGCCTTCCTGGTTGCGGGGGCAGGATTTGAACCTACGACCTCTGGGTTATGAGCCCAGCGAGCTACCGAGCTGCTCCACCCCGCGGCACAAGAACAAACACTAGCACGGGATCCTGAGGTGCATGAAATCGCGAACACGGTCTCGGGCGCGTCGCGCCCCTGGACCGTGCGTCCTACTAGAGTCGATCCGAGATAGGGGATGCGATGGCGAGTGCCGTGACGAAGTACCGGGTTGTCGTGGTCGAGGACGACCCGGATGTGGCCTTCTTCATGAAGACCATCCTGGAGAAGCGGGCCGACGCCATCGCCCTGGCGGTCACGGATCCGTCGGTCGCTCTGGCCGAGATCGCCGCGTTCGAACCCGACCTCGTCATCACGGACATCGAGATGCCGGGAAAGTCCGGTCTCGAGCTGCTGACGGAGCTGCGCACCGAGTATCCCGGGATGCCGGTGGTCGTCATGACCGCCCATGTCTCGGTCGACTACGCGGTGTCGGCGCTCCGGGCGCAGGCGGACGAGTTCCTCACCAAGCCGGTGGCCTCGGCGGAGCTGGTGGCGATCGTGAACCGCCTGGCCGCCGAAGGGCGCGTGAAGCGTGCGGCCCAGCGGCAGCAGGTCGTGCTCGCGATCGGCGCGCATCCCGACGATGTGGAGATCGGCGTCGGCGGCATCCTCGCGGCTCACCGCGAGGCCGGCAACCAGGTGGTCATCCTCACGCTCTCGCGAGGCGCACGCGGCGGCGATGCCAACAACCGTCAGCATGAATCGCTCGCCTCGGCGGAGCTCCTGGGCGCACGGCTGTTCCTGGAGGACCTCGAGGACACGCACATCTCGGCGGCCGACCCGACCGTCGGGATCATCGAGCGCGTGGTCGCCGAGGTGCAGCCGGACATCGTCTACACCCACTCGTCGCACGACCGGCATCAGGACCATCGCGCCGTCCACGCCGCCACGAATGTCGCCACCCGCTCCGTCCGCACGGTCTGCTGCTTCCAGAGCCCGTCGGCCACGATCGACTTCCGCCCCACCCGGTTCGTCCCGATCGACGGGTTCACCGAGAGCAAGCTCCAACTCCTCGACTGCTTCCGGTCCCAGACCGAGCTGCGGACGTATCTGGAACCGGACTTCGTCCTCGCCACCGCGCGCTACTGGTCGCGGTTCGGAGGCGGCAAGAACTGCGAGCCGCTGGAGGTGATGCGGGACACCGCGGACATCTCGATCCCCGCATCCGCCCTTCCGGCCGAGGCACGGCCGGCCGCATACCGACAGAACAGGACCGCAGAATGACCGACTCCAGAACCCGCGTGCTGGTGACCGGCGCTGGCGGCCCTGCCGGCGTCGCCGTCATCCGTTCCCTGCTGGCTCGCGATGATGTCGACGTGTTCGCGGCCGACATGGACGGCTGGGCCAGCGGCCTGTATCTGGTCCCGGAGGACCGTCGCCGGATCGTTCCGGCCGGACGCTCCGACGGGTTCGTGGATGCGCTGATCGGGATGTGCCGCGACGACGCCATCCAGGTCCTGTTCTCCACCGTCGACGTCGAGCTCCCCGGGCTCGCGGCCCGCCGGACGGAGCTGGAGGCGGTCGGGACACGACTGGCCGCGCCGTCGCACGACACCCTGGTGACGTGCCTGGACAAGTTCGCGCTGGTCCAGCGGGTCGGCAGCCAGGCCGCCGTGCCCGAGACGCGGCTGCTGAACCGCGAAGGCGCCGGCGCCGACTGGACGTTCCCCGTCATCATCAAGCCGCGCAGCGGCGCAGGGTCGCGCGGCGTGCGCCTCATCGCGGACCGCGGTGAGCTGGAGGCGCTCGGGACGGACGAGAGCATCATCATCCAGGAGAATCTCCCGGGCGAGGAGTTCTCGGTGGATGTGCTGGCGGGCCTCGACGGCGAGGTCATCGCCGCGGTCCCGCGCTCCCGCGAGCGGGTGGACTCGGGGGTCTCGATCGCCGGACGCACCGTGCGCCGGCCCGAGCTCTCGGACACCGCCGCCGCCGTCGCGCGCGCCATCGGACTCACCGGTGTGGCGAACGTCCAGCTGCGGTACAGCACGGCCGGCATCCCAGCTCTGCTGGAGGTCAACCCGCGCTTCCCGGGCGCGATGCCGCTCACCATCGCGGCGGGCGTCGACATGCCGTCGCTGCTGCTGGATCTGGTCCTCGGCCGCCCCGTCCCTTCCGCTGTCGACTTCGCCGAGCTCGCCAACGTCCGCTTCCTGGAGGACGTCTTCCTCAGCCCCGCCGACGTGCTCGTCTCCGAGAACGCGGCGCACGCCGAGGGTTTCGAGGAGTGAGCGCGACGGGAGCCGACCGGCTCTCCTCCGTGCTGCGGGGCGACCACCACGTCCACTCCACCTTCTCGGACGACGCCCGAAGCACGCCGGCGGAGAACATCGCCGCCGCGTCCGCCGCGGGCCTCGAGACGGTACGCCTGACCGACCATGTGCGGGCGTCCACGACCTGGGTGCCCGAGTTCGTCGCGGCAGTGGCCGCCGAGCGCATCCCGGACGGGCTCACTGTCCTGACCGGCGTCGAGGCGAAGCTGCTGGATGCGGCAGGCTCGGTTGACACACCCGAGGGCTTGGTGGTCGGTCGCGGAGGTGTCGACGCTGTCGTCATCGGCGACCATCAGTTCCCCGGGGTCGACGGTCCCTGGTCGCCCACCCGGACACGCGAACGCCTGGCGGCGGGGCTCTCCGACGATGACGCGCTCGACCTGATGATCGAGGCGAGCATCCGGGCGATGGAGCGCACTCCGCACGCGCAGCTGGCGCACTGGTTCTCGATCCTGCCGAAGGTCGGACTCGATGAATCCCAGCTGGGCGCCCAGCGCCTGCTCGCCTGGGCCCAGGCCGCAGCCGCGACCGGCACGATCGTCGAGGTGAACGAGAAGTGGGACTGCCCGGGCCCAGAGGCCATCGCCGCTCTGCTGTCGGCGGGTGCGCGTATCGTTGCCTCCACGGACAGCCACGTCGCCGCCGACGTCGGGCGCTATGAGCGGGTTCCGGCGTTGCTCGAAGCCGGCGCCCGTACGGCGGCCGGAGAAACGGAGGAGGCACGATGAGCCCCGTCGAACCGCCGGACGCGCTGCGTGAGCGCATCGAGGACGAGCTGGAGCGGGACCGCCGCTGGGAGTTCCGGCTGCCCCTCTTCGGCGGCATCGCGATCCTGATCTGCGCGGCGATCGTCGTCGTCCGGGTGGTGTTCCTGCATGTCTGAACAGGCGGAGCGCACCCGGCGCGTGGTGATCGCGGACGACGACGACGACATCCGCGGCCTGATGACCATCGCGGCGAAGCGTGCCGGTGTAGAGATCGTCGCGGCCGTCGACAACGGCCACGCGGCGCTCGAAGCCGTTCGCGGTGGCGGTGTCGACCTGGTGGTCCTGGACATCTCGATGCCCGGGCTCAACGGAGTGGAGGTGGCCGAGGCGATGCGCGCCGATGAGCGCACGCAGTCCACGCTCATCCTCATGGTGTCGGCATCCGTGCAACTGCTCACCGACCACGGGGTGGTCGCCGACCGGGCGGACAGCTTCCTGGTGAAGCCCTTCAGCCCGCGGGCACTGTCCACCCGCATCCGGGAGATGCTGCAGCTGGATGCGCAGCGGGTGGAGGAGTCCGCATGACCCTCGACCGATGGCTCAGCCGCATCCCCATCGATTCCCCGTCGCCGTTCATGAAGCAGGTGCCGACCATCGTCGGCTTCGCGATCGCCGTCCTGATCGCCTTGGTACCGAACGAGATCCCGGTCAGCAATGGCCTGCTCTTCGTCATCGGAAGCGCTGTGGTCGTCGTGGCGTCGATCTCCTCCTTCGTCATTCCGTGGAACCGGTTCCACCCGCAGTGGGCGGTGCTCGTGCCGATCCTGTCGCTGCTGGCGATCGGGCTGCTCCGGATCGCGACCGGAGGATCCTCCTCGCCGTTCGGGGTGCTCATCCTGCTTCCGTTCGTCTGGATCGCGTCCGAAGAGGGACGGATCAACATCCTGATCTCCGCGATCGTGATCCTGCTCGTGCTGGTGACCCCGCTGCTCTTCAGCAGGCTCTCGCATTCAGGGGCGGATTTCGTCCGCGCCTTCTTCGCGCCGGTCATCTACTGCCTCGTCGCCGTCGTCATCAACGAGATCGCCCACCGGATGCGGACCCAGCTGGCCGCGGCGCGCGAGTCGAACGAGAAGCAGGAGACGCTCCTGTCCCAGGCGGTCACGGCCCAGGACGAGCTGGTGCTGAAGGAGGCGCGGCTCAAGACGGCCAACCGTCTCATCCAGAGCATCTGGAACGCCGTCACCGAGCAGTCCGTGATCGGCACCGACCTCGACGGCCTCATCGACGTCTGGAATCCGGGCGCAGAGAAGATGCTCGGCCTCACCGAGAAACAAGTTCTCGACGGCCATCACCATGTGACCGAATTCCACCTGCCGTCCGAGCTCGCGCAGCGGATCGAGGACATGGATGCGCGGTTCACCACCGTTGCCAGCAGCGACGAGTTCTCGGCGCTGGTGGACACGGTTCGCGCCGGCTCCGCCGACATCCGCGACTGGACCTACGTCCGCCCCGACGGCAAGCAGGTCGCCGTCCAGGTCGCGGCCACGCCACGACTCGACGAGAACGGCCACCGCGTCGGCTTCATCTTCGTCGCGACGGACATGACCCAGGCCCGCGAGTTCGCCCGGCTGAAGGACGAGTTCGTCGGACTCATCTCGCACGAGCTGCGCACGCCGCTCAGCTCGATCCTCGGCTATCTGGAGCTGATGCGCGACGACGAGGACGCTCCGTTGTCGGAGGAGCAGCTGCAGTACCTGAGCGTCGCAGAGCGCAACGCCCACCGGCTCCTCCGCCTCGTCGGCGACCTGCTGTTCACCGCGCAGGTGGAGTCCGGCCGCTTCCCCCTCGAGATCAAGGATGTTGAGCTCGACAGCGTCGTCTCCGCCTCCATCGAGTCCGCGCGGCCGATCGCCCGCAACGCCGGCGTGACCCTGGTGAGCGACGTGCCCGAGCAGCGTCTCGACGTGCGCGGCGACCCCGTGCGCCTGGGACAGGCGGTCGACAACCTCGTCTCCAACGCCCTCAAGTTCACCCCGGCCGGCGGGACCGTGACGGTATCCTTGCGGCCCGACGGCCCGCAGGCGGTGATCGCCGTGACCGACACCGGGATCGGGATTCCGGCGGTCGAGCTCGGCCGGCTCTCGCAGCGCTTCTTCCGCGCCTCCACGGCGACCCGCAATGCGGTTCCGGGCGTAGGCCTCGGCCTCACGATCACGAAGGCCATAGTGACCGCGCACGGCGGCCGCCTCGACATCGCCAGCGAGGAGGGCGTCGGCACCTCCATCAGCATCGTCCTGCCGGTGGAGACGCCTCAGCCGGTGAGCGAAGCGCTTCCGCAGGCGGAGCTGGCGCCGTGACCGACCGGCCGGCGGAGCTGACGATCGACGACCGCACGGTCGCCGTCGCTGTGGCGCAGTTCGCTCCCGGGGAGGACCGCATCCACAACCGGGATCTGGTGGCGGGACTGGTCGCGGTCGGCGCCTCCCGGGGTGCGCGGCTGGTGGTCCTCCCGGAGTACTCGTCGTACTTCACCGACCCGCTCGGGCCGTCGTTCGCCCGTAACGCCGAGACGCTCGACGGCGACTTCGTGACTGCGCTGGCCGCGACGGCGCAGGAGCATCAGGTCTTCGTCGTGGCCGGGCTCGTGGAGCGGACGGACGCACCGCACAAGTTCTCGAACACCCTGGTCGCGGTGGCGCCCTCCGGAGACGTCGTAGCGACGTACCGCAAGCAGCATCTGTACGACGCGTTCGGGGCGCAGGAGTCCGAGTGGGTCGTCCCGGGGGACCTGGACGAGCCGCAGACGTTCGAGGTGGACGGGATCGTCGTCGGGCTTCAGACCTGCTACGACCTGCGCTTCCCGGAGGTGACGCGCCGTCTCGCCGACGCAGGGGCCGACCTCGTGGCCGTGCCGGCCGAGTGGGTGCGCGGACCGCTGAAGGAGTTCCACTGGACCACTCTGTTGGCGGCCCGTGCGATCGAGAACACGCTGTACGTCGCGGCGGCCGACCATCCGCCGGCGATCGGCGTCGGCGCGAGCGCCATCGTCGACCCGATGGGCGTCACGATCGCCGGCCTCGCCGACACGACGGGCGTCGCGGTCGCCGAGATCTCGAGCGCCCGCGTGCGGTCCGTACGCGACCGGAATCCGGCGCTGCGCCTGCGCCGCTACCGCGTCACCCCCTTGTAGTCGGGAGCCGGCGTCAGCGGGGGAGCGCCGCCAGTCGCCGCGCCGCCTCCTCGAGCACGTCGATGCGCTTGCAGAAGGCGAACCGGACGAGGGATGCGGTGCGCGCGGCGTACTCGCCCCGGCTGAATGCGCCCAGCGGCACCGCCACCACGCCCGCGAGTTCGGGCAGCCTGCGGCACAGCTCGACCGCATCCGGGAAGCCGAGCGGCGCTGCATCCGCGACGACGAAGTACGTGCCGTCGGACGGGAACACGTCGAACCCCGCCGCCCGGAGACCGTCGGAGAGCACATCCCGCTTGTGGGCGAGGGCCTGCGCGATGCCCGTGAAGTAGGCGTCGGGGAGCCTCAGGCCGACGGCGATCGCGGGCTGGAACGGCGCGCCGTTGACGTAGGTCAGGAACTGCTTCACGGCCAGCACTGCCGTGACGAGCTCGGCTGGGGCTGTGAGCCAGCCGACCTTCCATCCCGTCGTGTTGAAGGTCTTGCCGCCGGAGGAGATCGACACGGTCCGCTCGCGGGCCCCCGCCAGCGTCTCGATCGGGATGTGCTCGGGCCCGAAGGTCAGGTGCTCGTAGACCGAGTCGGTGACGATGACCGCGTCGTGCCGCTCGGCGAGCTCCACGATCGCGGTCAGCGTCGCCCGGTCGAGCACCGAGCCGGTCGGATTGTGCGGTGTGTTGACGAGGATGACGCGGGTGCGATCGGTCACCGTCTCGCGCAGCCGGTCGAGATCGGGACGGAACCCGGGAGGCTCGAGGGAAACCGTCCTGTGCACTCCGCTGGCGAGGGAGATGATGGCGCCGTACTCGTCGTAGTACGGCTCGAAGGTGACGACCTCGTCGCCCGGCTCGAGCAGCGCGAGGAGGGTGGCCGCGATCGCTTCGGTGGCGCCTGCCGTGATCAGCACCTCCCGATCCGGGTCGACCTCCAGGCCGTAGAAGCGGCGCTGATGCTCGGTGACCGCCTGACGCAGCTGCGGGATGCCGGTGCCGGGCGGGTACTGATTCTCACCGTCCCGGATCGCCGCGACCGCGGCCTCGAGCACCTCGGCCGGTCCGTCCTCGTCGGGGAACCCCTGGCCGAGGTTGATGGCGCCCGTTCGCACGGCCAGTGCGCTCATCTCGGCGAAGATCGTCGGACGGACCGAGCCGTCGGCTCCGAGCAGTCCGGCGCCCGCTGCGGCGCGCCGCCAGCCACCTGAAATCGTCATGCATCCACGGTACGGCCTTACTCGCATCCAACCCATCGGATACGTTGTGGAGAGTCATCGAGACGCAGAAGGTGCCCCACAGCATCGGCAAATAGAACGCTCAGGTTCGCGTCACAAGCTGTCTGTGCTTGGAAGGAGCAAACCATGACCGACACCCCCAACACCCCGGAGCCCGCGAAGCCCGCGCACGACACCGACGCGGTCGTGGATGCTGCCGGTACCGAGCAGACTCCCGTCTCGCCGAACGCCGAGACGGCCCGTGCCGAGGGTTCGGAGACAGCCAACAGCGAGACGGACGCACAGCCGACCGCCGTGCAGCCGACGGTGCCTCAGCCGTCCGTTCCGGCGCAGCACACGCAGCCGACGCAGCCCGTCCACCCGCAGCCCTATGGCCAGCAGCAGCCGTACGGCCAGCAGCAGCCCTACGGGCAGCAGGGCCAGCCGGGTCAGCAGGGCCAGCCTGGTCAGCAGCCGCACTACGGCACGGGTGCCTTCGGCCAGCCCGCCGGCTACGGGCAGCAGGCCTACGCCGCCAACGGACACCAGCAGGGCTACGCCACGGCGCCCGGCGCCGCGCACCCGGGTGCGTCGACGACGTCCACCGGCAAGCCGGCCAAGCGCACGAACACCGGCCTGATCATCGCCACCCTCGCCATCGGCGCGCTGGTCGGCGGCGTCGCGGGAGCCGGAGCCGGCATCGGCATCTATGCCGCCACCGACGCGGGCAATGCGGCGATCAAGACCGTCGCCGGTCCCCAGAACATCACCGTCAACGACTCCAACAACGCCAGCACCGTGACCGCCGTCGCGGCGAAGGCCTCCCCGAGCGTCGTGACCATCTCGGTCAGCGCGTCGAGCTCCGGCGGCACCGGCTCGGGCATCGTCCTCACGTCCGACGGCTACGTCCTCACCAACACGCACGTCGTCACCCTCGACGGTCAGTCCTCCAACGTGAGCGTCTCGGTCACCGACAACAACGGCAAGATCTACACGGCCAAGATCATCGGAACCGACCCCACCACAGACCTCGCGGTGATCAAGCTGGACAACGCCTCCGGCATGACTCCGATGACCTGGGGCGACTCGAGCAAGCTCAACGTGGGCAGCACCACCGTCGCCATCGGCGCTCCGCTCGGGCTCTCCGGCACCGTCACCGACGGCATCGTCAGCGCACTGAACCGCAGCATCAGCATCGCCTCCTCCGCGGTGCCGAAGGACAACTCCAACAGCGGCGGCGGCAGCCAGAACCCGTTCAACTTCGACTTCCCCGGCCAGGGCGGTCAGCAGCAGCAGCAGCAGAGCACCGGCACGATCTCGCTTCCCGTGATCCAGACCGACGCCTCCATCAACCCGGGCAACTCGGGCGGCGCGCTGCTGAACAGCAAGGGCGAGCTGGTGGGCATCAACGTGGCGATCGCGAGCGCCGGCGGCTCGAGCTCGGACGGCTCGCAGTCGGGCAGCATCGGAGTCGGCTTCGCCATCCCGTCGGACCTCGCCAAGCGCATCTCCGACGAGATCATCAAGAGCGGATCGGCGACGCACGGCCTCCTGGGCGCCTCGGTCGGCGATGCGAGCAACGAGAACAAGGCGACGACCGTCGGTGCGGTCGTCAAGAGCGTGACCGCAGGCGGCGCGGCGGCCGATGCGGGACTGAAGGCCGGCGATGTCGTGGTGAACTTCAACAACACCCCGATCACGAACGCCACGGATCTGACCGCTCAGGTCCGCGCCGAGTCCGCGGGCGCGAAGGTCGACCTGACCTACATCCGGAGCGGCCAGACCAAGACCGCCACGGTCACGCTGGGCTCGCTTCCGGCCCAGTGATTCCGGATCAGTGACCCCGGGCCGGTAACCCGGCGCCAGCAGGAAGGGCCGCCCCGCGGGGCGGCCCTTCCTGCTGGCGGGGGCTCCCGGAATGCGTGGATGCCCGGCTGATAGGCTCGACGCCGACCCGCTACACCGAAGGATCAGATGCCGGACGACACCGTGAACACCCTCCCGGGTGTGTCGTACGTGATGCCCGTGCTCAACGAGGTGACCCACGTGCGGGCCGCTGTCGACAGTCTCCTGGCGCAGGACTACGCGGGGCCGCACGAAGTGACGATCGCCCTCGGGCCGAGCATCGACGGCACGACCGAGCTCGTGTCGGAGCTCGCTGCGCTCAATGACCGGATCCGGGTCGTGGACAACATCGTCGGCTCCACCCCGGCGGGCCTCAACCTGGCCATCCGGGAGTCGCAGTACCCCATCGTGATCCGGGTGGATGCGCACAGCGTCCTGCCGCCCGACTACGCACGGATCGCCGTCGAGACGATGCTCGAGACCGGCGCGGACAATGTCGGCGGACTGATGGATGCACAGGGCACGACGGACTTCGAGCGCGCCGTCGCGCGCGCCTACGGAAGTCGCGTCGGCCTGGGCGGCACGAAACTCCACGTCGGCGGGGAGGCGGGTCCGGCCGAGACCGTCTACCTCGGCGTGTTCCGTCGCGACCGGCTCCTCGAGGTCGGGCTCTTCGACGAGGAGATCAAGCGCGGCCAGGACTGGGAGCTCAACCGCCGGCTGCGCACCGCCGGGGGCACGGTGTGGTTCACCCCCCGGCTCAAAGTGACGTACCGCCCGCGGCCCAACCTCTACCGCCTGGCCCGGCAGTTCTTCTCGACCGGCATCTGGCGCGGCGAACTCGCCCGGCGCTTCCCGGCCTCCAACGGCCTGCGCTATTTCGCGCCGCCGGTCATGGTGCTCGGCGTGGCGATCGGGACGCTGCTCGGCGTCGCCGGCATCGTCCAGGCGCTCCTCGGCGGAGCACCCTGGCTGCTGTGGGGCTTCGCGATCCCGGCGCTCTATGTGGCGCTCGTCCTGGTCTCCGCCCTGCTGTGGGGTCGCCGCGACGGATTCCGTCCGTTCCTGTGGTTTCTCGTAGTCTTGCCGTGCATCCACTTCAGCTGGGGGATCGGCTTCATCCTCGGCTTCCTCTCGCTCACCCGCAATATCACCGCCCACACCGGAAGGTAGGCATGACTGCACCCGGAGCTGCGTCCCACGGCGCCCATCCCTCCTCGATCGCCGAGCTGAGGGCCGTCGCGCAGCCTCCCGAGGTGCGTGGACGCCGCAACGCCGAACACTGGACGGCGTCGCTCTACCTCCGCAACCTCTCGCCGTATGTCACCTGGATCCTGCTGAAGACGTCCATCTCGGCCAACGGCGTCACCGGGCTGATGATCCTGGTCGGATGGGCCACCGCGGCATCCCTTCTCATCCCGGGGATCGCGGGAGCCGCCGTGGCGCTCGTCCTCGGCCAGCTGCAGATGCTCGTCGACTGCTGCGACGGCGAAGTGGCCCGCTGGCGCCGCACCTCTTCGCCGGCCGGGGTCTTCCTGGATGCCGTCGGCCACTACACGACCGAGACCCTCATCGCGATCGTGCTGGGCGTTCGGGCTGCCGGCCTCCCGTTCGAGGCGCCGCAGGACCTCCTCTGGACGAACCTCGGCACCCTGCTCGCGCTCGTCATGGTGCTCAACAAGGCACTCAACGACCTGGTGCGTGTCTCTCGGGCGAGCGCCGGCCTTCCGAAACTCGCCGACACTCAGGCGGAGTACTCGCCGACGCACGGTCTCGTCGCCACTCTGCGTCGCGCGGCCCGGTTCGTGCCGTTCCACCGCCTCTACCACTCGGTGGAGCTGACCATCCTGATCTTCGTGTTCTCGATCATCGGTCTGTTCATCGGCTCGACGCTGGCCGACCGCATCCTGCTCTCGGCGCTCGTCCCGCTGGCGATCCTGTCGCTGGTGGGGCACTTCGTGGCCATCATGGCATCGCGGCGGGTCCGTGGCTGACCAGCCGGCCGTCGCCGTCGTGGTGCTCACCCAGGGCACGCGGCCGGCAGAGCTCCGGCAGGGGCTGGAGTCCGTGCTCGCGCAGGAGGGCGTGGACATCGACGTGGTCGTGGTCGGCAACGGCTGGGAACCCTCCACCGCCGAACCCGCCCTGCCCCACGACGTGCGAACGCTGGCGCTGCCCGAGAACGTCGGCATCCCGGCCGGACGGAACGCCGGTGTCCCGCTCGTGTCGGGGGAGTGGCTGTTCTTCCTCGACGACGATGCGCGCATCCCGTCGCGCAGCTTCCTCGCCGACGCCGTCGCGCTCCTGCAGGGCGACGCGAGCATCGGGATGGTGCAGCCGCAGCTGCGCGTGCCCGATGGCGGCACCGCGCCGCGCCGCTGGATCCCGCGCATCCGGAAGGGCGATCCAGGCCGGTCGAGCAACGTGTTCGCCGTGCTGGAAGCCGTGGTCGTGCTCCCGCGCGCTGTGTTCGAGCGTGCGGGAGGCTGGGCCGACCCGTTCTTCTACGCGCACGAAGGCATCGACCTGGCCTGGAAGGTCTGGGATCAGGGCAAGCGCGTCTGGTACGCCGGAGACCTGGTCGCCGAGCACCCGGCCGTCTCGCCGACCCGCCACTCGTACTACTACCGGCTCAACGCCCGGAACCGCGTCTGGCTGGCGCGCCGCAACCTCCCGGCGGTGCTGGTGCCGCTCTACGTCGGGTCGTGGACGGGCATCCAGCTGCTCCGCTGGTTCCGCAAGCCGGCCGTGCTGCGCGCCTGGTTCGCGGGCTGGGCGGAAGGATGGCGCTCCGATCCGGGCGACCGCCGCCCGCTGCGCTGGCGCACGGTCTGGCGCATGACCGTTGCCGGGCGCCCGCCGATCGTCTGAGCCCTGCCCCGCTTCGCGCGAACGGCTGGTCCCGACACGCCGTTACGGGTGCGGTTCGTGCGGCATGTCGGGACCAGTGGATGCAGTCCCTGCCGTCAGCTCGCGCGCCGGCCCGGCATCGCTCGCATCGCCGGTCCCGCTCCGCCGAGGCAGGGCACCGCGCACCGCCTTGCCCGCGCGGATCACGCGCGTACCTGTTGCCGATCCGATCCGAGCGACCTGGTTCCCCGTCGCCGATCCGAAGCGCGCGACCTGGCTCCCTGTGGCCGATCCCAGCCGGCGCACGGCACCGGGACCCTCCACGGGCGTCAGGACTTCCGGGATCACGAGGGGAGGAGGCCCGAACGCCAGGCGCGCGTTCTGCACGACGCGCCGGCCGACGATGTGGTTTCCGGTCCCGCCGACGACCGCTCCGATGCCGAACGGGATCGCACGGGCCAGGATGCCGGCGCTGCCACGAACAGCGAACTGGCGGATGAACACCCGCTTCAGCCGGTCCACCAGGGGACCGACGACCATCGACGGCAGGCTCGAGGTGACCAGCTCGCCCCAATACGCGGTGCGGGTCACTCCGCCCCCGGCGAACTGGCCGGCGAGCTGACGGACGAGATCGGAGCCTTCGCGGCCGAGCATCATGGTGAGGACGAGAGCCCGTCCACGCTCCGGATCCTCGACGGCGATGCCGTGGAGTTCGCTCATCGACTGGGCGAAGAGGGCCGTCGCCTCGAGGAAACCGGCCGTCTCGAGCCCGGACAAGGCCAGCGTCACGCCGGTCCCGATCGCCGGGATGACCGCCGTCGCCCCGACCGCGGCGCCTCCACTGGTCACTGCGGCCAGGTACCGTCGCTCCAGGATCCGCGCGAGCTCCTCGGCGGACGCGTCTGGATGCCGCCGCCGGATGCTTCGCAGGTGGGCGATCACAGCGGGCCGCTGGATGCCGAGGAAGCGATCGAGGGTCGCATTCAGTGCGCGGGGAGTGTCCCCGCCCGGCTGCGGACCTCCCGTGACGGAGACGAACGGTTGCTGCTTCTTGGCCATCTCCTCAGAGTGTAGGCCGATCCGCCGCTACCGGGAGCGGCGCGCGCGACGCCGGCGTTCCTCCAGGTATTCGCCTGCGCGGAGCACGCGGTTGCCGGGCGGGAGGTGTTCGCTGCCGATGTCCACCGTGAGGGTGGCGATGTCGGTCCCGAGGACGGTGGCGATCCGGAGGATGGTCAAGAGGCTCGGATTCGCGTCTCCGCGTTCGATCTTTCCGTAGTTGGTGACGTGCATGGTGGCGAGGCTCGCGATCGCCTCCTGGCTGAGGCCGAGTTGGATGCGCGCGAGGCGGATGCGCTCGCCGAGCAGCTCGGCGGCGGGTGCGACGGGGTTCTTCATGGTCCTTCCAGTGAAGAACGCGCGTACCCTCCGGCTCAAGAGCGCCTGCACCCCGATCGCCGGACCTCACGCCTTTCTCCCCGGAAATGCTTTCGTTCCACGCATTTGCTCGGCCTGCCCTCGGGTCGCCGGGCGACCCGAGGGCAGAGGTCACAGGCTGACCTGCCAGAGATACTCGCGACCGTCGGGCGGGAACCAGCGCACGACGAGGAGGGTGTCGCGTGCGGGATCGGCGCTCGTCACGCTGGCCCGGACGCTCTCACCCGGAGGCACGGAGGTCGGGCCGCTCACCTGCAGCCGGGAGCTACCGGCGACGCTCACCGTCACCCCGCGGAGCGTCTCGCGCCCGATGTTGACCAGACGGAGATGCGGTGCTGTCGAGCGGTCGACGCGCCAGGGCACGGGATAGGCGAGGCGCCGGGGACGAGGGGCCGGGGAAGGACTGCGAAGAAACCGGAGACGATTCATGCGATTGACGCTAACCAGCCCCTCCGACGCCCGATGGCCCTTAACCGGGCACGAACACCACTTCCGGGGATAACTCGCCGAATTTTTTTCTGTGGACGATTCCACGCGACAGCGGAATTCTACTGTGACCAGGGGATCCGTCAGCTGCTGTAGTCGGTGTTGTACAGCTCGAGCACGTCGTCGATCGGGCCGTCCAGCACGAGGGCGCCCTTGTCGAGGTACAGTCCGCGTTCGCAGAAGCGGCGGAGATCCTTCTCGTTGTGCGAGACGAAGAACAGCGTCCGGCCGCCGGCGAGGAGCTCCTCGATCCGCCGGTAGCACTTCTCGCGGAAGCCGCGGTCGCCGACCGCGAGCACCTCGTCCACGAGGAGAACCGGCTCCTCGAGCTGAGCGATCACGGAGAACGCGATGCGCACCTTCATGCCGCTCGAGAGGTGCTTGTAAGGAGTGTCGACGAAGTCGCCGATCTCGGCGAAGTCGATGATCTCCTCGAACCGGTCGTCGATCTGCGACCGCGACATCCCGTGCAGTCCCGCGGTCAGGTAGACGTTGTCGCGCACCGTCAGATCGTCGACGAAGCCGCCGGTGATCTCGATCAGGGGCGCGACGCCTTCGGTCACCGTCACCGATCCCTCATCCGGAAGAAGAACGCCGGCGACCAGCTTCAGCAAGGTCGACTTGCCCTGGCCGTTGCGCCCGACGACGCCGATCGACTCGCCGGGACGGACGTGGAAGCTCACATCCCGCAGCGCCCAGAAGTCGTCGGGACGCATGCGGCGCTCCCGGGTGGAGAAGAGGTCCTTGAACGAACGGCGCGCTCCGCGGTTGCGGCGGAAGCGGACGCCGAGACCGTCGACGGCGATGACGGGGGCCACTCAGATCTCCTTCAGCACGTCGCGCTCGAAGCGCTTGAAGACAGCCCACCCGATCCCGAGCAGTACGACGGACATCGCGGCGCTCACGCCCACCAGGAACCAGTCCAGCTCCTCGCCGAAGAAGGCGGATCGGTACAGGCTGAAGATGCCGGTCAGCGGGTTGAACGCCGACCAGAAGTGCAGCGAGAACAGCACGTCGTTCGAGGCTCCGGGATGGGTGGTCAGGTAGGCGGCGCAGTGCCGCGCCGCAACCCCGTCCCCGCAGCCTCCCGGCAGGTCCCGGGCGCTGTAGATGATCGGGGACGCGTAGAACAGGAACCGCAGCGCCAGCTTGGCCGCGCGCTCGAGGTCGCGGAAGAACACCACCAGCGGTCCGACGATCAAACCCACGCCGACGGTCAGCACCGTCTGGATGAGGATCGCGACCGGGAAGAGCAGCACATCCACATTGAGCCGCGCGCCGCTCAGGATGGCGAAGAACGCGAGCACCGGCAGGGACAGCAGGAACTCGATCCCCTTGGAGGCCACGATCCGGTTGACCCAGATCGTGCGGGGGATCATCGTCGAACGGATCAGCTTCGCCTCGCGGATGTAGGCGCGGGTGCTGTCCGACACGGCGCCGTTGAACCACATCCACGGCAGCAGGGCGGCGAGGAGGAACACGATGTACGGGTTCTCACCGACGTTGCGCTTGAAGATGACCGTGAAAACGAACCAGTAGATCCCGCTCATCACGAGCGGGTCGAGAATCGACCAGACGTAGCCGAGGGCGCTCGTGGAGTAGCGGACGCGCAGATCGCGCTTGGTCAGTAACCACAGAGCGTGCCGGTAGCGCGTGAAAGGCGAGCGCTGGGCAGGGCGTACCTCAGTGGGGATACTGGTCACGGGAACCCATCGTATTGATCGAAGCTGCGTGAGGACTCACGCGACCTCGACTATACGAAAAGATTCGCGCGCTCGAGGTCCTCCTGGAAGTCGACCTCGACCGCGTACAGGTCGGAGATGTCGACCGGCTCGACGAGCATGCGGTCCTGCTCGATCGCGAGCTCGACGCCGCGCTCGAAGTAGTCCTGGTCTCCGACTCGCTGCAGCTGGCGCAGCAGGGTCGCCTTGTCGGCGGCGGAGACGTAGTTGATGCCGACCGCCTCGCCGAGGCCGTTCTTCACGGTCTTCGACAGCTCGTGGATGTAGCCCTCGGGACCCGTCGTGTACTTGACCTCTTCATCGGCGACCGACGACGTGTTGACGGTGACGAAGCTCTGGTCGCGGGCGACGATGGCGGCCGCGCGGACGAGGACGGCCGGGTCGAAGACGACGTCGCCGTTCATCCAGAGCACGCCGCCGGGTGCGGACGCCTGCAGGGCGCGCATGAGGCTCTTGGAGGTGTTCGTCTGGTCGTACTGCTCGTTGTAGACGAACTGGGCGTCGGGGAACGCCTCGATGATGTGCTCCAGCTTGTAGCCGACGACGATCGTGACCTGGGCATCCTTGCCGAAAGCCGCGTGGATGTTGTCGAACTGCTGCTGCATGATCGTGCGGCCGTCGCTCAGCTCGGTCAGCGGCTTCGGGAGGCTCCGTCCGAGCCGGCTTCCCATGCCGGCCGCGAGAATCACTACCTGGGTCGTCACAATCATCTCCTTGGTCAGACGCGAACCAGATCGGTGGCTCCCTGTTGGTCGCCGCCGGTCTGATCCCAGGAGGTTCACCCAGGATTCATCCGCGCTTACGCGTGCAGACACGCCTTTATGCCTCAGCCAGAGTACCGGTGCCCCCTGCCTGGGGGCAGGGGTTGACCCCGGTCGTTGTTGGGTCGTTATGTTCCTCACAGGACATTCCGAGGCGTAACGCACCGCATCACTCCGGACCGGGGGGTTCGCATGCAGGCGTGTGTTGGTACGTTAGCGGGTGTGAGTTTCGACCACGCACGTCCCCCCAGCACCGAGTCCGCCGAGCGGACCCAGGAAGCGGAGCGAGCCGTGGAGGACTCACAGAGGGGGGAGAACATGGCGGATTCCGCCGACACGCCGGGCGCCGAGAGCGCGGCCGATCGCGGCGCAACTCCGCGGAGCACCGCTCAGCGCGCGCCCGCCAAGACGGCCGCTGCGGCGGCCGGGACGAGCACCCGTGCGCCGCGCACGCGAACCACCACCGCGAAGCCTCGGACGACTCCGCGCACCAAGGCGCCGAGCCCGCAGGCCCAGCCGCAGCAGGCACCGATTCAGCAGGCCCCGACGCAACAGGAACCCACGGTCGCCGTGGAGGAGCCCGCGAAGACGCTCATCGTCCGCCCGACGGTGCTCGCCATCCACGGAGTGCACAAGCGGTACGGCGACATAGTGGCGGTCGACGGCGTGACGCTCGACATCGCCGAAGGCTCGCTGTACGGCATCGTCGGGCCGAACGGCGCCGGCAAGACCACGACCCTGTCCATCGTCACCGGCCTGCTCCGGCCCGACGCCGGCCGCGTCGTCGTCCACGGAGTCGACGTGTGGACGGAGCCGGTGCGCGCCAAGCACATCATCGGTGTGCTGCCCGACAAGCTCCGGCTGTTCGATCGGCTGACCGGGGCGCAGTTCCTGCGCTACGCGGGGACGCTGCGCGGCCTCAGCGCGAAGACGGTGCGCGCCCGCACGACCGACCTCGCCACGGCGTTCGGCATCGAAGACGCTCTGGACCGGCTGGTCGCCGACTACTCCGCCGGCATGACGAAGAAGATCGCGCTGGCGGCAGCGATGATCCACTCGCCGCGCCTTCTCGTGCTCGACGAGCCGTTCGAGTCCGTCGACCCGGTCTCGGCCGCGAACATCATCGACATCCTGCAGCGCTACACCGCTGCAGGCGGGACGGTCGTCGTCTCCAGCCACGGAATGGACATGATCCAGCGCGTCTGCGACAGCGTCGCCATCATCGTGCGCGGACAGGTGCTCGCCTCCGGAACCATCGACGAGGTCCGGGGCGAACAGACGCTCGAAGAGCGCTTCGTCGATCTCGCCGGCGGTCGCAAGGCAGCGGAAGGCATGGAGTGGTTGCACAGTTTCTCGGACTGAAGCTGCGGATCATGGGCAACGCCTTCCGGCGCAGCCCCTGGCAGGTCTTCGGCCTGGTGCTCGGCCTGCTCTACGGAGGAACCGTCACCGTCCTCGTGGTCGGCTCGCTCGTCGCCGCCCGCGTCGTCTCCGACGCCTCCGGCACGCACACGGTGCTCGTCGTCATCGGCTCGGTGGTCGTTGCGGCGTTCGCGCTGCTTCCCCTGCTCTTCGGAGTCGACGATACGCTCGACCCCCGCGAGTTCGCGCTGTTCGGCATCCCGAATCGCAGCCTCGCCACCGGGCTGCTGCTGGCCGGGCTCATCGGCGTGCCGTCGCTCGTGCTCATCGTCTGCAGCGCCGCGACGGTGATCACGTGGTCCCAGAACCCCGGCACGGTACTCCTCGCCGTTGTCTCGGCGGCGGTGGCCGTGCTCACCTGCGTGCTCGCTTCGCGCGTCACGACGGCCATCGCCCACGCCTTCCTGGCGACGCGGCGCCCGCGCGAGGCCGGGAGTGTGATCGGCATCCTCGTGCTCGTCGTCATCGCGCCGGTGATCGTTCTGCTGGGAACCGTGGACTGGGGCCGCGACGGCCTGGGAACGCTCGACGCGTTCGCCGGGTGGCTTCAGTGGACGCCGCTCGGCGCTGCGTGGTCCGTGCCCGGCGCCGCCGCCCAGGGGGACTGGGGAACGGCGCTGCTGCAGCTGCTCGTCGCCCTGGCGGCCCTCGGCGTCCTCTGGCTCGTCTGGATCGGACTGGTCGGCCACATCGTCGCGTCACCGGAGCGGGAAGCCCGCTCCAAGGCATACCACGGCCTCGGCTGGTTCGACCGTCTGCCGGGGGGACCCACGGCGGCCGTCGCCGCACGGTCGATGACGTACTGGGGGAGGGACGGCCGGTACTGGGTGTCTCTGGTGCCCGTCCCGGTGATCCCCGTCTTCGTCGTCGTCGCCCTGACGCTCGCCGGCTTGCCCGCGCACTTCATCGCCCTCGTGCCGTTGCCGTTGGTGTGCCTGTTCCTCGGCTGGAGCATCCACAACGATGTCGCTTACGACAACACCGCCATCTGGCTGCATCTCGTGTCGGGCGCTCGCGGCATCGCGGACCGGGCCGGGCGGATGTTCCCGCCGGTCCTGGTCGGAATCCCGGTGCTGGTGATCGGCTCGATCGCGACGACCATCGCGTACGGCGACTGGGCGGTCCTGCCGTCCGTGGCGGCCCTCAGCGGAGCCATCCTGGTGATCGGCCTGGGTCTCTCGAGCATCTCGTCCGCTCTCTTCCCCTACCCGGCGACCAAACCGGGCGACAGCGCCTTCACGCAGCCGCAGACCTCCGGGGCCTCCGCGGCGCTGGCGCAGTCGCTGAGCTTCTTCGCCATCCTGATCCTCGCCTCGCCGGTGCTGATCCTCCTCGTTCTCGGGTTCACCGTCGACGAGTTCTGGCTCGCCGTCGCTCCGGTCGCTGCGGTGGTCATCGGCTTCGGGACGCTGTTCATCGGACTCTGGCTGGGCGGTCGCCTCTTCGACCGCCGCGGGCCGGAGCTGATGGCGTTCGCCAACCGCAACGACTGAGCGGGAGGCCCGCCCTCCCTGCTGACGTTCGTGACGAATGTGCGCCTCCAGCTCGATGAACGCGACATTCGTCACGAATGTGGGTCCATCCACGTGTCTACACTGGAGGCATGAACGACGCGAGCATCTCCGAGCCGGGCGGACAACCCTCCGGCGGCGGTGCGACCACGCTCGAACGCGAGCTCCAGGAGTTCCTCCAGAACGAGGAGCCCGGCGATCACGAGCGCTTCTCGCACTATGTGAAGAAGGAGCAGATCCTCGAGTCCGCGGTCACCGGCAAGCCGGTGAAGGCGCTGTGCGGCAAGATGTGGACGCCGAACCGCGACCCGCAGCGGTTCCCGGTCTGCCCCACCTGCCGCGAGATCTACGAGGGACTGCAGGGAGACTGAGGGTTCGGCGCCGGCGCCGGCCGCCGGTCAGCGCCCCGACCGGGTGACCGCGATCACTCGAAGATCGTGGGCAGCACCGGGTCGCCCCGGCCGAGCCGGAACGCCTCATCGGGCAATTCGCTCATCGCGAGCTCCCGGTGTTCACGCGCCCGGCGCGTCCCGGAGGCGCCGAGGTGCTCGCCGTGCACCTCCCCGTCGGTGATGAGGGGGACGAGGAGGTCGCGGCCCGTGTCATCCGGCGTGTCGCCTCTCTCGACGATATGGACCACCTCGGCGACCGCCGTCCCTGACCCGTCCAGACGCCGCACCGGGTGCTTCCGCCCCCCGACGCCGGCCTTGCCGTCCGAATTCTTCGCGACCGAGATCCACTCGCCTTCGGTCCCGCTGGGGCGATGCGCGACGAGCTTGTAGACCATCCCCGAGGCGGGGTAGCCCGAACCGGTGACCACCGAGGTCCCCACCCCGTACGAGTCGACGGGGGAGACGGCGAGTGCCGCGATGGTGAACTCGTCCAGATCGTTGGTGACGGTGATGCGCGTCTTCGTGGCGCCGAGGGAGTCCAGCTGGTCGCGCACCTGCTTCACGAGCTTCGGGAGGTCGCCCGAGTCCAGGCGCACCGCCCCCAGCTCGGGACCCGCCACGCGGACGGCCGTCTCGATCGCCTTCTCGACGTCGAAGGTGTCGACCAGCAGCGTCGTGCCGGGGCCGAGCGCATCCACTTGGGCCCGGAACGCGGCCTCTTCGCTGTCGTGCAGCAGCGTGAACGCGTGCGCCGCGGTGCCCATCGTGGGGACGCCCCAGGTGCGGCCCGCCTCCAGATTGGAGGTGGCGGAGAACCCGGCGATGAAGGCCGCGCGCGCTGCGGCGACCGCGGAGCGTTCGTTCGCGCGACGGGAGCCCATCTCGGCCAGAGGACGCCCGCCCGCCGCCGACACCATGCGCGCGGCCGCGGAGGCGACCGCGGAGTCGTAGTTGAACACGCTCAGCAGCAGAGTCTCCAGGAGGACCCCCTCGGCGAAGGGAGCATCGACGGCGAGGAACGGCGACCCGGGGAAGAACAGCTCCCCTTCGCGATATCCGCGGATGGTCCCCGAGAAGCGGTAGTCGGCGAGCCAGTCGATGGTCTCGTCCCGCACGACGTGGTTCTCGCGCAGGAACCGCAGCTCCGCATCCTCGAACCGGAACTGCTCGATGAGCTCCAGGAGCCGGCCCGTGCCCGCGAGCACCCCATAGCGCCGGCCGGCCGGGAGGTGCCGGGTGAAGGCCTCGAACACGCACTCGCGGTCGTGGGTGCCGGCGAGGAGTGCTGCGTCGAGCATCGTCAGCTCGTAGCGGTCGGTCAGGAACGCGGAGGAGGCGGCTCTCTCGATCACGCGGCCCAGCCTACCCACCGGCGGATCGCGGCCGGCCCGGGACGGCGGGCGGGTAGGCTGGTCTGCTGTGACGGATGCGCCGATTGGGATCTTCGACTCGGGTGTCGGCGGGCTCACCGTCGCCCGCGCGATCCGCGACCAGTTGCCCAACGAGTCGCTGCTCTATGTCGGCGACACCGCCCACTCGCCCTACGGGCCGAAGTCGATCGCCGACGTCCGCCGCTACTCGCTCGAGGTGCTCGACTTCCTGGTCGACCAGGGCGTCAAGCTGCTGGTGATCGCCTGCAACACCGCCTCGTCCGCCATGCTGAGGG
Source organism: Leifsonia sp. HAY1-4F (assembly GCF_056755275.1). Classification (NCBI taxonomy): domain Bacteria; kingdom Bacillati; phylum Actinomycetota; class Actinomycetes; order Micrococcales; family Microbacteriaceae; genus Leifsonia; species Leifsonia sp. HAY1-4F. Next base: position 43,419 of record NZ_JBNDHX010000002.1, on the reverse strand, counting down.
ATGCGCGCGAACGATACGAGGTGCCCGTCATCGAGGTCATCCAGCCGGCCGTGCGCCGCGCCGTCGCCGCCACCCGCACCGGCCGCGTCGGCGTGATCGGGACCGCGGGGACCATCGCCTCCCGTGCATACGAGGACGCGTTCGCCGCGGCTCCCACCCTGCAGCTCTTCACCCAGGCGTGCCCGCGCTTCGTCGAGTTCGTCGAGTCCGGAGTCACCAGCGGCGAGGAGGTGCTGCGTGTCACCGCCGACTACCTCCGGCCGCTCCGCGACGCGGACATCGACACGCTCGTCCTCGGCTGCACGCACTACCCCTTCCTGAAGGGCGCGATCTCGTACGTGATGGGCGAGGGCGTCTCCCTGGTCTCCAGCGACACCGAGACCGCGAAAGACGTCTACCGCACGCTCGTCGGCCAAGGGCTGGAGCGGCGCTCGCCACTGCCTCCCACCATCCGCTACGAGGCCACCGGCTCGGACGCCGACTACTTCCTCCGCCTGGCCCACCGCTTCATCGGCCCGGAGGTCTCCCGCGTCGATCTGGTGCACACCGGCGTCATCGACCTGCCCCTCTGAATCATCCCCACCCTACCCAGGAGATCCCGTGACCGACATCACCCGCGCCGATGGGCGCACCCCGGACCAGCTGCGACCGGTCACCATCGAGCGGGGCTGGAGCCGCCAGGCCGAAGGGTCGGCGCTGATCTCCTTCGGCAACACCCGCGTGCTGTGCACGGCCTCCTTCACCAACGGCGTCCCGCGCTGGATGGCCGGGAAGGGCCGTGGCTGGGTCACCGCCGAGTACGCCATGCTGCCGCGCTCCACCAACGAGCGGATGGACCGGGAGTCCGTGAAGGGACGCGTCGGCGGCCGCACGCACGAGATCAGCCGGCTGGTCGGCCGGAGCCTGCGTGCAGTCGTCGACATGAAGGCGCTCGGCGAGAACACGATCGTGCTCGACTGCGACGTGCTGCAGGCCGACGGAGGGACGCGCACGGCCGCGATCACCGGCGCCTACGTCGCCCTGGCCGAGGCGCTCGAGTGGGGTCGGGAGCACCGCTTCATCGGGCAGAAGGCCACGCCGTTGATCGACTCGGTCTCGGCCGTCTCGGTCGGCATCATCGACGGGACGCCGATGCTCGACCTCGCCTACGTCGAGGATGTGCGTGCCGAGACGGACATGAACGTGGTCGTGACAGGTCGCGGCCTGTTCGTCGAGGTCCAGGGCACCGCCGAGGGCGCGCCGTTCGACCGGCGGGAGCTCGACTCCCTGCTGGACCTGGCACTCGCCGGCACGACGGACCTCGCGCACATCCAATCGGCGACGCTGACGCCGGTGGCCGCCGCGGAGGCGTGACGGTGGTCCGCGTCGTCCTCGCCACCCACAACCCGCACAAGGCCCGGGAGTTCCAGGAGATCCTGGGACACGAGATCCCCGGACTCGAGATCGTCGCGTACGACGGTCCGGAGCCGGTGGAGGACGGGATCAGCTTCGAGGAGAACGCCCTCCTCAAGGCGCGTGCCGCGGCCGCTCACACCGGGCACCCGGCTCTCGCCGACGACTCCGGGATCTGCGTGGATGTGATGGGCGGCGCACCAGGGATCTTCTCCGCCCGCTGGGCGGGCTCGCACGGCGACGCCGCCGCGAACCTCCGGCTGCTCCTCGACCAGCTCGCCGACATCCCGGATGCGGAACGCGGCGCGCACTTCACCGCCACGCTGGCGCTGATCGTCCCGGGAGGCGAGCCGACCGTCGTGCAGGGAATCTGGCCCGGCGCCATCGCCCGCGAGCCGCGTGGGGAGAACGGGCACGGCTACGACCCGATCTTCCTGCCGGTGGGCCACGACGTCACGGCGGCGGAGCTGTCGGCCGAGGTGAAGAACGCCGAGAGCCACCGAGCGCGGGCCCTGGCCGCCATCGTTCCCGCGCTGCGGGAACTCAGCTGAGAACGGCACTCATTCCCAACTGGCAGGCACCCCTGGCGGGGGCGCCGACTTCTCTCTACCGTTGAAGCTGAGATGAGTCACGACCACGGCCGCACGGCCAACCGCAATCGCCTGCTGATCGCTATCGGCATCGTGGCGGTGGTCCTCGTCGTCGAGGTCCTCGGCGCGTGGCTGAGCGGCTCCCTCTCGCTCCTCGCGGACGCCGGTCACATGCTCAGCGACCTGGCCGGGCTGCTGATCGCCCTGGTCGCGACGATCGTCGCCGCCCGCCCGGCGACGGACAGGCAGACGTTCGGCTACCGGCGCATGGAGGTCTTCGGCGCGCTCCTCAACGGGCTCATCCTCGTCGTCGTCGCCGTCGTCGTGACGATCGGCGCGATCGGCCGGCTGGTCGGAGGCGAGACCGAGGTGCACAGCATCCCCATGCTGATCGTCGCCTCGATCGGCCTGGTGGCGAACTTCGGCGCGTTGCTGCTGCTGCGTCCGGCGGCGGAGCATTCGATCAACATGCGCGGAGCGTACCTGGAGGTGTTCGGCGATCTCGTCGGTTCGGCCACGGTGATCGTCGCCGCCGTCGTGATCCTGCTCACCGGGTTCGCCCCGGCGGACGCGATCGCCTCGCTGCTGATCGCGGCGCTGATCGTGCCGCGGGCCTTCGTGCTGCTCCGGGATGTCGTGCGCGTCCTGAGCGAGGCGGCTCCCGCGGACACGGATGTGGCCGAGATCCGGGATCACATCCTCGGCACGCGCGGCGTCGTGGCGGTGCACGACGTGCACGTCTGGGCCATCACCTCCGGAGCGCCCGTGTTCAGCGCGCACGTGGTGTGCGAGCCTGCGGTCTTCCGGGAGGGGCGGACCGGCACCCTGCTGGACGAGCTGTCCGGGTGCCTGGCGAAGCACTTCGACGTGGAGCACTCCACGTTCCAGCTCGAGCCCGCCGAGCACGCCGCCCACGAGGACGAGTTCCACCGCTGACGCGTCGCCGCGGCGGAGCCGGGCGGGAGCGGAATCGCAGCGGCGGCTCAGGCCTCCGGGCGCGAGGGCGCCGGCTCGTCCGCGACGGGCGCAGCCGCCTCGTCCTGAACGGCAGCCGCCTGGGCTGCCGCTGCCGCGGCCGCAGCGTTCCGCTTCGCCTTCCGGGTGGACTGGATGTAGTGGTACAGCGTCGGGACGAGCGTGACCACGACCGCGCCGATCAGGATGACGTCGATGTAGCTCGAGACGAAGGTGGCGATCGGCGGGATGTAGCCGATCAGGAAGCCGAAGTACGTCATCCCGGCGCCCCACAGCAGTGCGCCGAGGGCATTGTAGAGCGAGTACTTCCGGTAGTTCATGTGGCCGACGCCCGCTGCGACCGGCGCGAACGTGCGCACGATGGGGACGAACCGGGCGATGATGACCGCGAGGGCGCCGAAGCGCTCGAAGAAGTGATTGGTGCGGCGCACGTTCTCCATCGAGAACAGACCGGTCTCTTTGCGTTCGAAGACCCTCGGGCCCGCCTTGTGGCCGATGAGGTAACCCACTTCTCCGCCGAGGAAGGCGGCGAACGCGATCGCGAGGGCCACCCACCAGATGTCGACGCCGAACACCGTGGACGTGTGCGTGAGCAGCCCGGAGATGATGAGCAGAGTGTCGCCCGGGAACAGGAAGCCGATCAGCAGCCCGGTCTCGGCGAACACGATGCCGCAGACCACCAGCAGCGCCCACGGACCCGCCGAATGGATGATCGTGTTCGGGTCGAGCCACGGGATGAGGCCGGCGTGATGGATCACAGTTCTCCAGGAAGGATCGGTGGGAAAGCTGTGCCCGAGTTTAGCGTCGGCGGGATGAGTGAACCTGCACGAAGCGTGCGAATCACGCCCCGCCGGCAAAAGATCATCCCGCAGGTCTACGCCGGCGAATCCCTATCGACGTTCGTGACGAATGTGCACTTACTCGCGGCAAGACGCGACATTCGTCACGAATCGTGAGTGCGGGAGAAGGGACTCGAACCCTCACGCTGTGAAGCACAGGAACCTAAATCCTGCGTGTCTGCCAGTTTCACCACTCCCGCGGTGCGCAGCGCGCTGCGCGCGGCTACGACCCTAGCTCATCCCATGAGTTCGCGGACACGCGGGGCGACCTCCGTGCCGTACAACTCGATCGAGCGCATCAGGTCCTCGTGGGGGAGTGTGCCGTTGCTCATCTTGAGGTCGAAGCGCGAAGCGCCGAGGCCGTTCGCCGCATACGCGATCTTCTGAGCCACCGTCTCCGGCGAGCCCACGACCAGTGCGCCATCCGGCCCGGCCTCGTGCTCGAAGCGCGCACGGGAGGCGGGCGGCCAGCCCCGCTCGCGCCCGATCCGGTTGCTCATCACCTCATAATGCGGCCAGAGCGTGTCCTTGGCCTCCTGATCCGTCTCGGCGACGAAGCCGGGGGAGTGGATGCCGATCGGCAGCGTCGTATCCTGTCCGAACTGCTCCAGAGCGTTCCGGTACAGCTGGGCCAGGGGTTCGAACCGCATCGGACCGCCGCCGATGCTGGCGAGCATGAGCGGGAAGCCGTAGTGTGCGGCGCGGACGACCGACTCCGGGCTTCCACCGACTCCGATCCACGTCTTCAGGAGCCCGTGCTCGAGGTGCGGATAGACCGATTGCCCGGTGAGCGGTGGCCGCAATTCGCCGGTCCAGGTCACCGGCTCCTGCCTGCGCACCTCGGCGAACAGGCTCAGCTTCTCCTCGAAGAGCTCCTCGTACTGGGCGAGGTCGAACCCGAACAGCGGGAAGGACTCGATGAAGGATCCGCGCCCGAGGATGACCTCCGCGCGGCCGCCCGAGACGCCATCGAGAGTGGCGAACCGCTGGAAGACGCGAACGGGATCGTCCGAGCTCAGCACGGTCACCGCCGAGCCGAGGTGGATGCGCTCCGTCTGACCGGCGATCGCCGCCAGGACGACCTCGGGCGCGGACACGGCGAAGTCCGTGCGGTGGTGCTCGCCCACGCCGAAGAAGTCGAGTCCCACCCGGTCGGCCAGCACCCCTTCGGCCACCACGTTGCGCAGCACCTGCGCCTGCGGAAGCGGCTTTCGGTCCGCGTCCAGCGTCACGTCGCCGAACGTGTCCATCCCCAGCTCGATCATCCCGGTCATCTCATCCTCGATTCATGCGTCTGCATGGAAGTAAGCGCAGCCGGTCCGAGGGTATTCCTCGCTCAGGCCGGGCGGGGCCTGCGGGGCACGTAACGCGGGATGTAGCGGGCCAGCATCGCCGCGCCGGCGAGCCCGAGCAGCCCCATGGCCCCGCTCGCGAACGAGAGGGACACGAGGGCCGTGAGCAGGGACACGAACAAGGGAGCGGCCGCTTGCCCGGCGTCGGCGGAGAACCGCCACGCGCCAAGGAAGGGCGCCGGGCGGTCTTTCGGGGCCAGATCCGCCCCGAGAGTCATCACGATGCCGGAGCCGATGCCGTTGGCGACCGAGAGGAACAGCGATACGCCGATGTACCAGGCGATGCGCGCATCCACGTCGTGCGAGAAGGCGAGCACCACGAAGCCGAGGCCCAGGCCGATCATGGAGGGGATGGCACTCCACATGCGGCCGAACCGGTCCATGATCTGGCCGCTCGCATAGAAGAGGGCGAAGTCCACCGCGCCGGCGATGCCGATGATCAGTGCGGTGTTGGACTCGCTCAGGCCGATGGAGACGGCCCACAGCGGCATGAGCACCGTGCGCGCCGAGCGTACAGCGGCGACCAGCGAGACGCCTGCGCCCATCCGCATCAGGACCTCGCGGAAGGACCAGATCGTGCGGAAGAGACCGTGGGTGCGCTCTTCCGCCTCCTCTTCGCCGGTCGTCACCTGCGCGCCGGCCTCGTCGGTGACGAGCGGCGAGGGGCCGAACATCTTCTCGGGGTCGGGCAGGGCGAGCAGCACGATCACGGAGCCGAGGCAGCTGACGATGAAGATCCAGAACACCGACTGGGTGGATCCGGTCCCTGCGATCACCGCGGAGGCGATCAGAGGCCCGATGAACCAGCCGCCGCGGAAGATCCCGCCGAGCGTCGACAGTGCCCGCGCCCGGTAGCGGGCCGGGACGTAGGAGGTCATGAAGGCGTGGCGGGCGAGCGCGAAGACGGCGGTCGCGACCCCGACCACGAAGATCCCGACCATCAGCACCCAGTAGTTCGGAGCGAGGAGGCAGATCACGACGCCCCCGATCGCGATGACCGCCGCACCGATCATCGAGGTGCGCTCGCCGACGCGTGACACGATCCATCCACTCGGGATGTCGCCGACCAGTTCGCCCAGCATCACCATCGAGGCGATGAAACCGGCCATCGCAAGGCCGGCACCGAGGTTGCCGGCGGCGACGGGGATGATCGGGATGATCGCGCCCTCCCCGATGGAGAAGAGGAGCGTGGGGAGGAAGGCGGCGAGGGCGACCGAGCGGAAACTGAAGGGGCGCTCGTCGGAAGTCATCTCGTTAACACCGTACAACTTTGTCGCGGTGCCCCCGTCCGCCCGCTCGGCACGGGCCGGTAGGCTGGAGCGCGACATGATCGAACTCGACCTCTCCTCTCAGATCGCCGACCTCCGCTCTACCTTCGCCGACATCACGGCGGTGGTCGGCGTCGACCGGCTGCGCGCCGAGATCGCGGATCTCAGCGAGAAGGCGGGTGCGCCGGATCTCTGGGACGACACCGTCAACGCCCAGAAGGTGACGAGCGCTTTGAGCCACCGCCAGTCCGAGCTGGCGCGGATCACAGCCATCCAGCGGCGACTGGACGACCTGGAGGTGCTGGTCGAGCTGGCCAACGAGGCCGAGGACGAGGAGTCCGCCGCCGAAGCGCGTGCCGAGCTCGCATCCCTCCAGAGCGCCCTCGGCGAGCTCGAGGTGCAGACCCTGCTCAGCGGCGAGTACGACGAGCGAGCAGCCATCGTCACGATCCGCTCCGGCGCCGGCGGCGACGACGCCACCGACTTCGCCGAGATGCTGCTGCGCATGTACCTGCGCTGGGCGGAGCGGCACAAGTACCCGGTGAAGGTGATGGACACGTCCTACGCGGAGGGCGCGGGAATCAAGTCCGCCACCTTCGAGGTGGATGCGCCCTATGCCTTCGGGACGCTCTCCGTCGAGGCCGGAACGCACCGCCTGGCGCGCATCAGCCCGTTCGGCTCGGCGGACAAGCGACAGACGTCGTTCGCCGCCGTCGAGGTCATCCCGCTGATGGAGGAGGCGACCGAGGTCGACGTTCCGGAGGGCGACATCCGTGTCGACGTCTTCCGTTCCTCCGGCCCGGGCGGCCAGTCGGTCAATACGACCGACTCGGCTGTGCGGATCACGCACCTTCCGACCGGACTCGTGGTCTCCATGCAGAACGAGAAGTCCCAGATCCAGAACCGCGCAGCGGCCATGCGCGTGCTCCAGACCCGCCTCCTGCTGCTCCAGAAAGAGGAGGAGGCCGCCAAAAAGAAAGAGCTCGCCGGGACGATCACGGCCAGCTGGGGCGACCAGATGCGCTCCTACTTCCTGTACGGGCAGCAGCTCGTGAAGGATCTGCGCACGAGTTTTGAGTCCGGCAACCCGAGCGCGGTGTTCGACGGCGACCTCGACGGCTTCATCGCCGCAGGGATCCGCTGGCGGGCAGGCAACAAGGCCGAGGCCAACGCCTAGGCCGTCGCCGCTCGCCGGACCGGGCGGCTCATAGCCCGGATGCGGACCACGCGCACCGCGCGTCCGGCTCACTGTCAGCTTGACCGCAACGGGCATGTCGTTGCTGCGGATCGGCCCGGGACTGCATAGTCTCAAGGGGTCATGATCCGGTTCGAACACGTATCCAAGCAGTATCCGGGCACAGCGCGCCCGGCACTGAACGGCATCAACCTCGAAGTGCTGCGCGGAGAGTTCGTCTTTCTCGTCGGCGCCTCGGGGTCCGGCAAGTCCAGCTGCCTGCGGCTCATCCTCAAAGAGGAGAAGCCGACCAAGGGCACGATCCATGTGCTCGGGCAGGATTTGGGCACGATCTCGTCGCGCAAGGTGCCGTACTTCCGCCGCAACATCGGCGTCGTCTTCCAGGACTTCCGCCTGCTGCCGAACAAGACGGTGTTCCAGAACGTCGCGTTCACGCTGCAGGTGATCGGCAAGTCCCGCGGCTTCATCCAGGAAGCGGTTCCGGATGTGCTGAAGATGGTCGGGCTGGACGGCAAGGCCCAGCGCCTCCCGCACGAGCTCTCCGGAGGTGAGCAACAGCGCGTCGCGATCGCACGAGCGGTCGTGAACAAGCCGCAGGTGCTCCTCGCCGACGAGCCGACCGGAAACCTCGACCCCGCGACGAGCGCCGGCATCATGGCGGTGCTCGAGCGCATCAACGCGGGTGGCACCACGGTGCTGATGGCCACGCACGAGGCCGGCATCGTCGATCAGATGAAGCGCCGCGTGATCGAGCTCGTCGGCGGCCAGATCGTCCGGGACGAGCGTCACGGAGGCTACGGCTTCACCGCCGCCGTCCCGATCGCTCAGCCGCTCGAACGGGATGAGCCGGTCTCGGCGGCGACTCCCGCCTACGCTGCGGCGATGCCCGCAGCCCCGGCGGCACCTGTTGCGCCCGCGCAGGCACCGATGTCGCGCCCGCACTCGCCCACCTCCACGCCGACCGCGCCGGTATCCGTACCGCAGCAGGCTCCCGCGCCCGTGCAGTTCGCCACCGCGCCCGTCCCTCCAGCCCCTGCGTCGGAGGAACTGCCGGAGCACCTCAACTTCACCGCCAACCTCGACCTGCGCGGCCTCCGCGAGGGCTCCGAGCGCGATGACGACCAGAATGTGGGGCCGACGAAATGAGGTTCGGGCTCATCTGGTCCGAGGTCGGAAACGGCCTCCGCCGCAACCTGTCGATGGTCATCTCGGTCGTCCTCGTCACGTTCATCTCGCTGACCTTCGTCGGCACCGCCGCCCTCCTGCAGATGCAGATCGGCCAGATGAAGACGTACTGGTACGACCGGGCTCAGGTGGTCGTGTACATGTGCACCGAGACGGACAACTGCCCGGGCGGTGCGGCGACCACTCAATCCATCGAGGCGGTCAAGAAGCAGCTGCAATCGCCAGAGCTCTCGCCGTACATCAAGAAGTTCTACTTCCAGGACCACCAGCAGGCCTATGAGCAGTTCAAGCAGGAGTTCAAGGGGAGCCAGATCGCGGACTTCGTCACGCCGGAGATGATCTCGCAGACCTTCTGGGTGAACCTCAAGAACCCGAATCAGTCGGCCGTCCTCACCGAGACGCTCTCCGGCACCCCGGGTGTGCAGAGCGTGGTGGATCAGCGCAGTTACCTGGACCAGATCTTCAACATCCTGAACGCCGCCAGTCTGACGGCGATCGGCATAGCGGTGGTGATGCTGATCGCGGCGGTGCTCCTCATCGCCACCACCATCCGGCTCTCGGCTTTCTCGCGAAGACGGGAGATCGGGATCATGCGCCTGGTGGGAGCGTCGAACCGCTTCATCCAGACGCCGTTCATCATCGAGGGCGTGATCGCTGCGCTCGTCGGGTCGATCCTCGCGTCGACGGTGATCGCTCTTGGCGTGCGCTTCTTCGTGCACGACTATCTGGGCCCGCGCATGAAGTCGATCAACTTCGTCGGGATGGAACAGGCCTGGCTGGTGATCCCGCTCGTGATCGTGGTCGGGGTGGTGCTCGCGGCTGCGTCGGCGAACTTCGCGATCAAACGCTATCTGAAGGTCTGACCCCGAAGAGATCCGGCACCGGATAGACTGGTCTGCTGCCCGGCGAACACGCCGAACTGCAGATCCGTGCCGACGTCAGGAGTGAGCTGTGCCGAAGGAACGTGGCCAGAAGGTCGTGGCCACCAATCGCCGAGCGCGCCACGACTACACGATCGAGGACACCTACGAAGCGGGCCTGGTGCTCACCGGAACCGAAGTGAAGTCGCTGCGGCTGGGCCGGGCGTCGCTGGTGGACGGCTACGCGTTCGTCGACGGCGGCGAGGCGTGGCTGGATGCCGTCCACATCCCCGAGTACGCCGACGGCACCTGGAACAACCACGCCCCACGGCGCAAGCGGAAGCTGCTGTTGCACAAGGCGCAGATCGTCAAGATCGAGAACAAGGTGAAGCAGGGCGGGTACACGATCGTCCCGCTCTCGATCTACTTCAACGAGGGGCGCGCCAAGGTCGAGATCGCCGTCGCCAAGGGCAAGCGCGAGTACGACAAGCGGCAGGCGCTGCGCGAGCGGCAGGACCAGCGCGAGGCGCAGCGCGCGATGTCCACCCGCGGCCACCTGGGGGAGTGAGAGCCGGCGGAGTAGTCGGCCGGGGAGTTCGATGTCGGGGGGAACTGACAAACTAGCCGCATGGATTCGACGGCTCAGCGCATCCCGATCACCGGTACCTACAACTTCCGGGATGTCGGCGGGTATCCGGTCGACGGCGGCGTGACTCGTCCGGGCAAGCTGTTCCGGGCGGACGCGCTCGGGCGGCTCGGCGAGGACGGTCGCGACGGGCTGCGCGAGCTGGGTATCCGCATCGTCATCGACCTCCGCGACGACTTCGAGGTCGAGGCGCTGCCGGACGACCTGGATGGGCTGGAGGTGGACGTGCTGCGCCTCCCCGTCTTCGAGGGCTCCGGCGCATCCGCGTCGAGCATCGGGTCGACCATCGTCGACCTGTACGAGAAGATCGTCTTCCAGCACACCGAGGTGATCGTCCGGGCGCTGCGGGAGATCGCCGACACCGGCGGCGCACCCGTCGTCGTGCACTGCACAGCGGGCAAGGATCGCACGGGCATCGTCGTCGCGCTGGCTCTGCTGGCCGTCGGCGTCGACCGCGAGACCGTCCTCGCCGACTACGAGCTCAGCGAAGAGAATCTGGCGGGACCCTGGATCGAGGGGATGCTCGCGCTCGTCCGCGGCTACGGGGTCCAGGTGACGCCGGATCTCCGCGTCATCCTCGGCGGGAGCCCGAGGGAGGCACTGGAGACGACCATCGACCGGATCGAGCAGCGCGCGGGCAGCGTCCGGGCGTACCTGCTCGACGCGGGACTCGATGAGTTCGAGCTCGTCCGGTTGCGATCGGTGCTCGTAGCGCCGGCCTGATGGGCGTGCATTCTCATGGGACGCATAACGAGCTCCCAGCGGGGACAAGGGTCGCGGCGGTTCCATAAGAGGATGAGCGACACCCAGCCCACCGAACCGCTTCCGTCGGAGCCCGGCCGAACGCCGCCGGGGCCGTTTGGTGCGGCGCCAGACGGTGCGGGGCCGAATGGCACAGCCCGGTATGGTGCGGTGCCGGGCGGCTCCGCACCCTACGGCGCGGCGCCTGGCGGCCCTGGGCCCTACGGCGCGGCGCCTGGCGGCCCTGGGCCCTACGGCGCGGCGCCTGGCGGCCCTGGGCCCTACGGCCCCGGCGGCTATCGGGCGGTGCTGGGCGAGCCGTTCTACAAGCGGCACGGGCTCGCCTTCGCGATCGCCACGCTCGTCCTCTCGATCGTCGTCGTCCTCGGGATCGTGACGGCCGGCGCGCTCGCCGTGGCCAGCGTCGTCGCGCATGTCGGGGAGCGGACCATCTCGCACGTCCTCCCGCCCGGACACAATGGGGCGCCCATGCCTGGGCTCCCCGGGCAGCCCGGGAAGGGCAAGGGCAATGGCAACGGCGGAGGGGGCGGCGGCCAGAACGGCGGCGGGACCCAGCAGGGACGCGTCCTGCTGCGCGGCACCATCGCATCCATCTCGGGTGACACCTGGACCATCGACCGGCAGAACGGCGGGTCCGTGGAGGTGGCGGTCACGTCGTCGACGATCTTCGGCACGCCCGGCCAGTCGGCCTCGAAGTCCGACTTCGCCCAGGGGGACGAGGTGATCGTCATCGGGAAGGGCACAGACGGCTCGGTGACCGCTTCGCGCATCCTGAAACTCGCCGCGTTCCCGACCCGGCCACCCTCGACGCCCGGATCGCCCGCAACCCCCGGGTCCTAGCTCGTCCGTTTCGGGCCGCGTCCCGGGTCGTCAGCTCGCGGCGAAGCGCGCGTGCACCTGTACGGCGATCGTCAGTTCCTCCGGCTTCAGCGCCAGGGTCGCGGCGCCCTCGCCGGAGGAGACCGCGCGTGCGAACAGCGGCTGCGGAGGCTGGCCGGGCGCTGAACCGTCCCCGAGCATGCCCGGATCGCTGAGCGCCAACGGCTTCACGGTGCTCAGATCGAGGCTCGTGGCGTAGACGGTGGCCTTCGCTACGGCGTTCTCGACGGCGCGTCGCCGGGCCTCCTGCGTGAGCGTCTGCCTCCGCGCCTCGGTCAGCGACCAGATCACGCCGTCGATGGTGACGCCGTCGAGGAGTGAGGTGGTGCCGACCCAGTCCGACAGGGCCGCGAGGTCGCTGAACAGGGCGTCGATGCCGACCTCGGCGTGGTGGACGACATCGAGCCGGCGACCGTCGCCGGTCCAGGGGCGGTCACCCCAGACCCGCAGCTGGTCGGACGACCACTGGGTGACGGGTCCGCTCTGTGGATGGTGCAGTTCACGCAACTCGCTCGTGAGCGACAGGTGCCGCTGCGTCGTGAGCGCGAGCACCTCATCCCGGGAGGGGCCGTCGTAGGACACCCGGATCCGCACGGCGCCGCGTTCTGCGGGGTAGCGCAGCTCGTACTCGCCCTGGACGGAGATGATCGTCTCAGCCATTCCTCGATCGTGACATAAACGCCCGCTCGGCGGTGTTGTAAGATGAGAAGCTCGCCGCCTAGCGGTGGGATCTGCACCTGGACAATTCAACAGCGCGTGACAGCGACCCGGCCTCACGGCCGCTCATGGGGATGATCGGTTTCGACATTGTCTGCGAGATTGTGAGAAGCGGGTCGAGGACGCATGGTTATCTCGTTAACGATCCATGCAAAAAAATAAGTGCCAATAACAACAGCACTGTCTCGGCCAAGGCCGACTTCGCCCTCGCGGCGTAAGTTCACCTCCGCCATTTGAGAGACCGTCAGTCCGGGAATCGTTCCCTACCCGGATCCTGGCGTCAGCTAGGGGACTTGCTTCTGCGTTGAGCATCAGGGCGCAGAGGGACTTCCACTGATACTGGGCCCGTCGGAGTAGATGCCAGCGACAAATTCCGGGGCCGAGAAAGCGAATGCACTGGCTACGCCCGTAGAAGGCATATGACCACAGCAGTGGACGGGGGTTCGATTCCCCCCATCTCCACCATTCGGTCGCTGTCGCGCGTTGTTGAATAGTGTGATCGCAGCAATGGGGCGCGGTCGCTCGGGTGGCGTCAGCCGTCGTTGTCCGGATCCCAATCGCTCAATCTGCGTGGGAACGGTTCGGAAGGCGGCAGCGCCCTTTGGATTCGGTCCGCAACATTCAGTCGCATCCGCGCGCCTGGCGCCGCGACCTCGACGGCATGTGCGAATCCGACGAAGCCACGGCTGCTCACCGTCTGGACTGAGCGTCCACCCCTGAATGAAAAGATCATCACGGATTGAATGACGGTCGGCGCGACGGAGACCAGTTTTCCCAGCGGAGCCTCCCCGCGATTCAGTGGAGTGAACCAATGAAGGATGTCTCCCTCGATCACAAGACGATGGGCTACACGAAACAACATCCAATAGCCGAACGCGAGCGCCAAGACCATTTGGCCCAAGCCGAGCCACAGGTCACCCGCTGCTATGGCGAAGACACCCGACGCGAAGAGGCCGATCAGCACCCAATACCAAAGAAGTCGGACGTACAGCGATATGACGTACGACGGCTGGTCCATATCTGAAGCGTAGAGGTATGCGCGCCTCACGGAATCAACGCGATGACAAAGCGACCAAACAGCGCGAGACTCTCACGGATTCTTCGGGTGCGACGCCTGCGGATCACTCGCGAGATCAGGGTTATCAGGGCTGGGTCACTCTGTATAGACTGCGCTCGCCGCCGCCGTTGTCGGCGTCCTCGCCCCGGCTGGTGCCGGCCGAGCAAGAGGAGTGCGTGATGAAGCAGAACGACCCGACTCCCGCTGTGGAAGCGGCTCAACGGGAGGTCGCCGCGGCCCTCCCCTTCTCCGATCGGACCGACTTCGACGATGCGGACAGGGGCTTCCTCGGAGCACTCGAACCCGCGGTGATCAGGGCCGCCGACGGCCGGGTGGTGTGGGACAACGACAGTTACGCCTTCCTGGAAGGCGAGGCCCCGGCGTCGGTGAACCCGAGCCTGTGGCGCCAATCCCAGCTGACCTCGCGTCAGGGGCTGTACGAGGTCGTCCCCGGTATCTACCAGATCCGCGGTCTCGATCTTTCGAACATCACGTTCGTCGAGGGCGACAGCGGCGTGATCGTCATCGATCCGCTGATCTCCACGGAGACGGCAGCTGCAGCCCTGGCCCTCTACAGGCGGTATCGCGGCGAGCGGCAGGTGACGGCGGTCATCTACACCCACAGTCACGCCGATCATTTCGGAGGGGTCTTCGGAGTCGCTTCGGTGGAGGATGTCGAAGCGGGACGCATCCAGGTCATCGCTCCGGAGGGGTTCGTGGAGCATGCCGTCGCCGAGAACGTGTACGCGGGGACGGCCATGTCGCGTCGCGCCGGCTACATGTACGGGGCTGCGCTCGCTCGCGGGCCTCGGGGGCAGGTGGGAGCGGGGCTCGGGCAGACGACGTCGCTCGGCGAGGCCGGGCTGATCGTGCCGACCCTCGAGATCCACGCGACCGGAGAGACGCACACGATCGACGGGGTCGAGTTCGAGTTCCAGCTGGCTCCCGGCACCGAGGCGCCGGCAGAGATGCACTTCTACTTTCCGCAGCACCGGGCGCTGTGCATGGCCGAGAACGCGACCCATACGATGCACAACCTCCTCACGCTTCGCGGCGCGCTCGTGCGCGACCCGCACGTCTGGTCGATCTACCTGACCGAAGCGATCGACACCTTCGGAGACCGCACGGATGTGGTCTTCGCGTCGCACCACTGGCCTACCTGGGGCAGGGAGCGTGCGATGAGATACCTCGCAGACCAGCGCGATCTATACGCGTACCTCCACGACCAGACCCTGCATCTGCTGAATCAGGGTTTCACCGGCGCCGAGATCGCCGAGACCATCCAGCTTCCTCCCGCCCTTCAGAACGCCTGGAACACCCACGGCTACTACGGCACGGTGAGCCACAACGTCAAAGCCATTTATCAGCGGTACATGGGCTGGTTCGACGGCAACCCCGCACGACTCTGGCCGCATCCTCCCGCGGAGCAGGCTGAGCGCTATGTGGAAGCGATCGGCGGAATCGACAGGGTCATCGCGCTCGCGCGCGAGGCGTACGACGCGGGCGACTTCCGCTGGGCGTGCACCCTCCTCGATCACGCCGTCTTCGTGGAGGCCGAGAACGAGGTCGCCCGATCGCTCTACGCGGACACGCTCGAGCAGCTCGCCTACGGAGCGGAGAACGGGACCTGGCGAAACTTCTTCCTGTCGGGCGCCACGGAGCTGCGGGAGGGCAATTTCGGGACGCCGGCGACGACGAACAGCCCGGCCATCGCCGCACAGCTCAGCGTCGAGCAAATCTTCGACGTGGTCGCGATCTCCGTGGACGGACCGCGGGCATGGGATCTCGACCTCACCCTTGATGTCGCCATCACCGATACGGGCACCGACCACCGGCTCACGCTGAAGAACGGCGTCCTCACCTACCGCAAGCGGATGACGGATGCGGCGGCGGCTGCGGCCACTCTGACCCTGTCCAAGGGACGCCTGCTGGCTCTGATCGCTGGCGACATGACGTCTCCCGGGATGGACATCGCCGGCGATCAGCGCGAGCTCGCTTCGCTGCTCGGCGTGCTCACCCCCGGCGACCCGTCGTTCAACATCGTCGTGCCCTGAGCGTCACGCGACAAGTGTGGTGGGGGAGCAGGCATTCGTGACGGATGTTGCCCCACAGCGCCGCGGAATGCACATTCGTCACGAATGTTGCCCCACAGCGTCGCGGAACGCACATTCGTGACGAATGTTGCCCTCAGGCTCCCGCAGCGGTGACGATGGCGTCGGTGAGGAAGCCCGCGAGGAGGCCGCCGAAGATGCACCAGGCGACCAGGGTCTTCATGCCCGTGCGGCGGGCGACGGCGAGAAGTTCGATGACGACGTAGAGGATCGATCCGGCGGCAAGGCCGAGGAAGCCGATCGAGACGATGTCGCTGCTGAACGCTTGGCCGACGATCGTGCCGACGAAGGTCGGTCCTCCGCCGATCACGCCGAGCAGGGCGAGGTAGCCCCACGACGGGCGCGTTCCGCTGAGCGGCGCCACGATGCCGAACCCCTCGGTCGCGTTGTGGAGGCCGAAGCCGATGACCAGGAGGACGGCGAAGGCGAGCTGCCCTTGAGCGGCCGAGGTTCCGATGGCAAGACCTTCAGCGAAGTTGTGAAGGCCGATGCCGATCGCGATGGTCAGGGCGAGGCGGCGGGCGCCGACGGCGTGCTCCGTGGAGGGAGGCGCGGCCAGGGCGATCCCGGCCGACCCGGGCGGGCTGATGGGCGTGCCGCCGTGTGTTGCCGCCGCGATGGGGGATGCCTGGGCGACCGCGCGGCGACGCAGGTGGCGGTCGACGTAGACGAGGCTGAGCAGTCCGATGCCGATGCACACCGCCATGAGCACGCCGTTCAGCAGCGCGGTGCCGATGTCGTGCTTCTGCAGGGCGCCATCGACCGGCTCCCACGCCTGCGAGAGCACATCCCAGAGCAGGAAGAGCAGGATCCCCGTGGCGATGGCGTTCAGAGCGGCCTTCAGCCCGACGGTGCTCGACTTCACACGGCCCAATGGCAGCCCCAAGAAGATGGTGAGGCCGGCGACCGCGCCGAGCAAGACGACGCTGAGGGGGGACATGCATCTCCTAGGTGGTGTGGCGGGAGGGATGGCGAGGGCTGCGAAAGCAGCACCTCCTAAGGTAAGCCTGCCCTAACTGTGAGTGGGCTGGCAACCGAGGCGTAACGACGCGCAAACCCGGCTGTCAGGGCCGCCACTTGTCGAGTTCGGCCAGCAGTTCCTCCTTGCGGGCGGCCGTGGCGAACGAGGATTCGATGGAGGTGCGGGCGAAGCGCCGCGCCTGGTCCGCGGTGAGGCCCAGCGCATCCCGGACGGCCGTGAAGTTCTGGCCCGCGTAGCCGCCGAAGTAGGCGGGATCGTCGGAGTTGACGGTGACCCGGACTCCCGCTGCGTCCAGTCGCAGCAGCGGATGGTCGCGAAGGTCGGGGGTTGCTTGCAGGCGCACGTTCGAGAGCGGGCAGACGGTGAGCGGGATGCGCTCCTCGGCCAGTCGCGCGACCAGCGCCGGGTCCTCGATCGAACGGATGCCATGGTCGATCCGTTCGGCGTGGAGCAGGTCCAGGGCCTCCCAGACGTAAGACGGCGGACCCTCCTCGCCGGCGTGTGCGACGACGTGCAGGCCGGCGTCGCGGGCCCGTGCGTAGACACCTTCGAAGAGCGACGGCGGGTAGCCGACCTCGGCGGAGTCGAGCCCGACCCCGATGATGCGATCGGTTCGGGCGAGGCCCGCGGTGAGGGCCTCTTCCGCGGACGCGACCGGCTGGTCGCGCAGGAAGCACAGGATGAGGCCGCCGGACATCCCGAGGTCGCGCTGCGCCTCGTCCAGCGCGTCACCGAGGCCGTCGACCACGTCGTCGAACGCGACCCCGCGCGACGTGTGCGCCTGCGGGTCGAAGAACAACTCGGCGTGGCGGACGCCCTGCGCGGCCGCGCGGCGGAGATAGCGCCGGGTCAGCTCAGCGAAGTCCTTCCGGGTCCGTAGCACGGCCATGGTCGCGTAGTAGAGGTTCAGGAACGACTGCAGATCGTCGAAGTCGTACTGTGCCGACAGCTCCTCGACGGTCGCGTACGGCAGGTCGACGCCGTTGCGCTCGGCGAGCTCGAAGGCCAGCTCCGGCTCGAGCGTGCCCTCGATGTGGAGGTGCAGTTCGGCTTTCGGCAGGGCGAGGAGGGCGGCGTCGGAGAGCTCGTCGGTCATGTTCACGATCCTCCCACCCGTGGAGGGCGCCGCCGTGCACGGACGGAGCGAGCCCGCCACGCCCGGCGGGATCGCCCGGCCAGTGGATGCGCTCAGCCGACGCGGAGCAGGATCTTCCCGCGGTGGGAGGAGGACTCCATCCGCCGATGGGCGGCCGGCACATCCTCGAGCGGGAACACCGAGTCGATGACCGGATGGATGCGTCCCTCGGCCAGGAGCGGCCAGACCTGCTCGCGGACCGCCGCGATGATCGCGACGCGCTCGGAGAGCGGGCGAGCGCGGAGCGTCGTCCCGATCAGCGTCGCCCGCTTGCGCATCAGCAGGCCCATGTCGACGGACGCGGGCGTCCGGTCGCGTGTGGCGATGCACAGAATGCGGCCGCCGGTCGCCAGCGCGTCCAGGTCGCGGGCGATGTAGGCGCCCCCCACGATGTCGAGCACCACATCGACTCCGCGCCCGTCGGTGAAGGCGCGTGCGGCCTCCACGAAGTCCTGCGTCGTGTAGTTCACGGCCGCGTCCGCGCCGACCTCGCGGCAGAACGCCGCCTTGTCGTCGCTGCCGGCGGTCGCGATGACCTGAGCGCCGAACGCGTGACCGAGCTGGATGGCCATGGTCCCGATGCCGCTGGAGCCGCCGTGCACGAGGAGCGCCTCTCCGGCAGACAGCCGGCCGAGGTCGAAGACGTTGGACCACACGGTCGCTGCGACCTCCGGGAGTCCCGCCGCCTCGACGAGATCGATCCCGTCGGGAACCGGCAGGACGAGCCCTGCATCGACCGTCGCGTACTCGGCGTAGCCGCCGCCGGAGAGCAGTGCGCAGACGCGGTCGCCGACCCGCCACTCCTGCACGTCGGCGCCGACCGCATCCACGATGCCCGACACCTCGAGCCCTGGCCACTCCGGCGCACCGTCCGGGGAGGGGTAGAAGCCGCGACGCTGGCTGATGTCTGCGCCGTTGAGACCGGCGGCGGTGACGCGGATGCGCACCTCGTGCGCTGTGGGCGCCGGCTCGGGGCGCTCGGCGAGCGTCAGCACCTCGGCGTCACCGGGTTGCGGCACCACGACCGCGCGCATCAGGAGAGCCCCATCGGCTGCGGTTCCGCCTTCTCCGGGCGGCGGCCGAGCACATCCCGGATCTTGACCTTGCTGGAGTACTCGATCGACCCGTACCGGAACAGGCGCACGGCGATCCGCAGCACCACGACCGACAACACGAAGAGCTCGACGATGATGACGATCGCCTGCCAGAGCGGCAGCGAGCCGAACGCATTGAGGATGAGCGCGGTGATCGGTGCGGTGAACGGGAAGAAGGCCAGCACCTGCACGATCGGCGACTGGGGAGAACTGACGGCGAAGCCGGACGCGTACAGCGGGATGATGACCGCGAAGACGACGACCGAGAACAGCGGCGCCGCATCCTTCGCCGTCGGCATGATCGCGCCGACGGCCACGAGCGCCCCGGTGAACAGCGCGAAGCCGCCGATGAGGATCAGGGTGCCGACGATCATCTTCTGCGGCTCGAAGACCAGGGTGCTCAGGTCGAGGCTCGGGATCTGCAGCTGGTCGCGGAAGAACACGTACCCGATCACCGTCGGCAGCGCGAAGACCGCGATCTGGATGATGCCGACGGCGAACAGCGAGATCACCTTGCCGATCAGGAGGTTCGTCGGATTGATCGTCGTCAGGATCATCTCTGTGACGCGGTTCTCCTTCTCCTCCAGGGTGGAATTCAGCATCTGGTTGCCGAGGAAGACGATGACGATGAAGAACGCGGCCAGGAACAGCAGCGCCGGCAGGATCGCCTCGAACCCGGGCGCCGGTTTGCCGTCCTTGAACGTGGTCGTGGAGGTGTTCACCGCGCCGCGCAGCACCGCGACGTCAGTCGGATTGCCCATCCGGTGCTCGACACTGGTGGACAGGAGGGACTGGGCGACCGCCGAGTACTTGCTGTTCTGGAAGATGCCGGCATCCTCGCCGAAGACCTTCACGGTCTGTTTGGCGGGGTCGGCAGGGTAGGCGAAATAGGCGGGCGTCCCGCCGACCTGCACCTCCTCGACTCCCTCGGCGTCCGATCGGATCTCGGTGCCGCCGTACTCCTTGGCGATCGCCGGATCGATGAGGCCGGAGGCATCCGAGTAGAGGAACTCGAACCGTTCGTTCTTCTGCTTGTCGGCGGTCTGCGCGGTCGAGACGTTCGAGGCGATGATCAGCGAGCCGAGCCCGAACACCAGGATCGGGAGGATGAGCGTGATCGCCCAGAACCGCCGCTTGGTGACGGTGCGCCGGAACTCGAACGACACGACGGTGCTCAGGTTGTGACGGGCCATGGCTCAGTCCTCCTCGCGGCTCTCTGCTCCGTAGACCTCGACGAAGATGTCGTCGAGAGATTTTCGGGTGGGCGCGAAGCGCGAGACTTCGACGCCTCCATCCACCAGGCTCCGGAGGATCTCGGCCGGATCGCCTCCGTCGGCCAGTTCGAGCTCGGCATGGCCGTCGTCGTCGGAGAGGACGCGGTACGCGGGGGAGCCGGGGAGGTCCCCGCGGTGGTCGACGTGGATGACCGTGCCCCCGAACTGCTCCTGCACCTCCTCCACGGTCCCGTAGGCCCGGGCCACGCCGTCCTTCAGCAGGATGACGCGGTCGCAGAGGCGCTCCACCTCCTCCATCTGGTGGGTCACCATCATGACGGTGGATCCGGCGCGCTTCTGGTCGTCGATGATGTCCATGAGCAGGCGCCGGTTGACCGGGTCGAAGCCCTTGGTCGGCTCGTCCAGGATGAGGAGCTCCGGCTCGTTCATGATCGTCACGCCGAGCTGCACCTTCTGCTGCTGGCCGCCGGAGAGCTTGTCGAGGCGCACTTTCTCCTTCTCGCCGATGCCGACGCGTTCCAGGTACTCGCGCGACCACCGCCGCGACTGCTCCGCGCCGAGCCCTTTGAGCCGGCCGAAGTAGACCATCACGTCGATCACGGACTCCTTCTTGTATAGCCCGCGCTCCTCGGGGAGATAGCCGAGGCGCTCACCGGCTTCCGGGCTGAACGGGCGGCCGTCGATGTGGAGGACGCCCGCGGTCGGCTGGTAGATGCCGAGCAGCGCACGGATCGTGGTCGTCTTGCCCGAGCCGTTGCTCCCGAGGAAGCCGAACGTCTCGCCGCGCTCGATGCCGAAGGACAGATCGCGGATTACGGTGGTGCGGCCGAAGTCCATGCGGAAGTTCGCAATGTGGACCAGCGGCTCCGAGGTCGTGGGGGTGGATGCGCTCACCGGAGTCAGCCTAGGGGCAGCGGGTGACATCCCGGGCTTGACCGGCCGAAGTGGTCGGACCTATTGTTCAATAGCCAGGTTGATAAAGAGGCGGTTTGGGCATGACGGACGCAGTGGATGATTGGCTCGACCGCGCGTTCCAGGCGCTGGCCGATCCCGTGCGCCGTGCGATGATCGCCCGCCTCAGCCGGGGACCGGCGACCGTGAACGAGCTGGCCGAGCCGTTCCCGATCACGACGCAGGCGGTGTCGCGCCACATCCAGGTGCTCGAGCAGGCCGGTCTCGTCACCCGCACGCGCGAGGCGCAGCGTCGGCCGGTGCACCTCGACGCCGGTGCGCTCGAAGAGCTGACCGCCTGGATCGATCGCTACCGGCTCGTCCACGAGCAGAGCTTCCGTGCCTTGGATGCGGTGCTCGGCGGCTCCGGCCACGAGGCCTGAGCACGCGGGCACCGCCCCGGGTCCGCTCCGACCGGACCTCCTAGGCGAGCGCTTCGAGCAGGGCGGGATGGAGCAGGCCGTTCGAAGCCAGCGACGACCCGTTGCCCGGCCCGGGAGTGCCATCGACGGACGTGAACGTGCCCCCGGCCTCCTCGACGATCGGGATGAGCGCCGCAAGGTCGTAGGTCTTCACGCCGAACTCGCCCACCGCATCCAGAAGACCCTCCGCCAGCAGCATGTACGACCACATGTCGCCGTACGCCCGGTCGCGCCAGATGCGCCGCGTGAGGGCGATGAGCCGGTCGAGGTACCCGGCCTCGTCCCACTGGGCGATGCTCTGGAAGCTCACCGACGCATCGTCGAGGTCCGAGACGCCGGACACCCGGATGCTGCGCGGCTCGGCGCCGGGCGCATCCGTCGTCCATGCTCCACCACCGGACACCGCCCACCAGCGCCGGCCGAGGGCGGGGGAGCTGACGACGCCCACCCGCGGCGTGCCGTCGACGGCCAGCGCGATCAGTGTTCCCCAGACCGGGACGCCCCGCAGGTAGTTCGCCGTCCCGTCGATCGGGTCGACGATCCACTGCCGCGCCGAGTCGCCCTCGACGCCGTACTCCTCGCCGAGGATGCCGTCGGCCGGCCGTTCCGCCGCGAGCCCCTCGCGGATCGCGCGCTCGACCGCCAGGTCGGCCTCGGTGACGGGGGAGCGGTCCGGTTTCGTCTCGACGTGGAGGTCGCGGTCGCGGAAGCTGCCCAGCGAGATGCGGTCCGCCTCGTCGGCCAGACGCAGGGCGAGAGCCAGGTCGTCGGACAGAGAGCTGGGCGCTGCGGAGTCGGTCACAGCGTCGAGCCTAGCGGGGCGGGCTTGGCAGGCGGGCGTCCAGAGGGTACCTGTGGAGGCATGCGAAGAATCGTCTACGCGGGCAGCACGTTCTACACCGGGGACACTCTGGCGGAGACCCTGCTCGAGTACGCGCGGGCGCTGGCTCGGCACGGTATCGCGGACACCGTGTTCGTCCCCGGGCGCACGACGCAGGGGGACTTCGACCGCGTAGAGCTGCTCCTCGGGCCTGCCAGCCAGATCGTCAGCGAGCCGGTTGAGCTGATGGGAGCCGAACTGGAGGATCCTGACCTCGTCGCCCACCTCCAGGAGTTGACCGCGAAACTGGCTCCCCACAAGCCGCAGACGGAGTCGGGCGAGGAGGTCAACGAGTCCGACGCGCGCGACTACGACGAGCGCCTCTGACCGGAAGCAGCCTGCGGTTCAGCGGGTGTGAACGACCACTCCCATCGGCACGGGCGCGGCCACCGGACCGAGACGCGCGGGACGCTCGGTCAGTTCGCCATCCTCACCCATCACGACGAGCCCGTGCGAGCTCGCGGCCGAGTCGGCGAGCCGCTCCACCCAATCCCGGTTGATCGCGGGCACCCGCGACCCGTCGAATTTGAAGTAGATCGGGATGCTGGGGTCCAGCCAGATGGTGCTGCGGCCGTCTCCGACCTCCGGTGCGTCCCTCCACGACATCGCGAAGGACTCCCGCCGGCGCAGCTTGTTGACGATCACGATCTGCAGGTGGGCCAGCAGCCGGTCGTCGAACTCGATCACGATCGAGTCGTACGTCAGTGTTCCCATGCGCTACCTCCTCGGGCTGCGCGGTTGTCCTGCCAGTGTGAACCTCTTCGTGCACGAAAGACATGTCTGCGGAAGAGATTGCAGTCGTGAATCGGGCCGACGGCGCATCCCTCTTGTTGGGTGCCCTGCGGTGCCAATACGCTCGCGGTAGCCCGCGAGGGCGGAGTGGAGGCACCATGCGGTACATCCAGCGCCCAGAGGGCGGCAGGAGCCGTCAGCGGGACTCGATCCTGCAGCGCAGTCCGCTCCTCTTCGGCTACCTCGTCGCCCTCGGTGCCATCGGCGCGGTGGCGACCGGGTTCATGCTGTACGGCCTGCGCTCCATCATCTTCTCGGTGTTCCTCGCCATGTTCGCGACCGTGGGGCTCGACCCGCTCATCCGCTGGTTCCAGCGTCGCGGGATGGGCCGCGCCTGGGCGATCGTCACCGTCATCCTGATCGTCGTCGCCGTGATGGTGGGGATCATCCTGGTGGTGGTGCCCCTGGTGGTGCAGCAGATCTCATTCCTCGCGACCGCCATCCCCAAGGAGATCGCCTCCCTCCGGGCCGAGGGCTGGTTCGACGCCGTGAACGCCGGGAGCAACGGCGTCGCCGGCCAGGTCGTGTCCTGGATCGGCCAGCAGGCGCAGAGCCCGAAGACCTGGGCCACTGTCGGGAACGGACTCGTCGGGTTCGGGCTCTCGGTGCTGAACGCCGCCGCCACCGGCTTCTTCATCGCCATCCTGACCATCTACTTCATCGCGTCCTACGACTCGACCAAGCAGGCCGCGTACCGGCTGGTCAGGCGGTCCCACCGCGGCGCGTTCCAGGGCTACACCGAGCGGATCCTGGAGAACTTCGGAAAGTACCTGAGCGGGATGGTGATCCTCGCCTTCTGCAACGCCGTGTACAGTCTCATCCTGCTGCTGGCGACGGGCGTCCCCGGCGCCTTCCTCATCGCGCTCGTCGCCTTCTTCATCACCCTGATCCCGCTGATCGGAACCGTGCTGACGACCATCCTGATGACGGTGCTGGCGTTCATCCACTCGCCGGTGAGCGGGATCGTCGTGCTCGTTCTCATGCTCGTCTACATGCAGGTGGAGGCGTACATCCTCACTCCGCGCGTCATGGGCAAAGCCGTGCAAGTGCCAGGCTCCGTCGTCCTCATCTCGGCGCTCGCCGGCTCCACGCTGTTCGGTCTGCCCGGCGCGCTGGTCGCCATTCCGATCTCAGCCGGCATCATCCTGATCATCCGGGAAGTCGTCATGCCGCGGAAGGATCTGGCCTGATCGGGAGCCTCCTCCGATTGGCGACAACCGCAGATCGGATGCTAGTGTTGAGCCTCGGTTCGGGATTCCGGACCGGATGCGCCTCTAGCTCAATCGGCAGAGCAATTGACTCTTAATCAATGGGTTCAGGGTTCAAGTCCCTGGGGGCGCACCATGACACCGCGAAGGTGCCGAGAAGCCCCCGATCCCTTGGAAACAATGGGATCGGGGGCTTCTTCGTTTTCGCGGCTCGGTCCGTGATGAGGTCGTTTGCCCACATTTTGCCCACATCTGATCTCGCCGCTCCGTGCCGATCCGATTTTGGAACGCGGGAGCCGCGGAGGACTGATGACGGTCAGCCGACGCGGCCCCGCGTTAGAGTCCCTGCATGGGCGAACGGATCGAGCGCTTCCTCGACTGGGCTGCGAAGCCAAGCGGCCTAAGCGGTGGGAAGGACCTGCGGGTCTTCTGGAATGCCGTGCCTCACAACGAGGACGATGCCTCTGAGGATGACAAGAACTGGGCCGCCAGCGAACCGGATCCTAACTCGCCATAAGCTCCACGGGCCAGAAGTAGCGAGCGGAGCGCCGCCTCGTGTCCTCCCCAGAACAGTGAAAGAGTTGACGCTGTGACCGACGCCGGCGAATTCAGCGTCCGATACTCAACGAAAGAGAGCGTCGAGTATCGGGAGGGTGGTAACGCCTTCGAGTTCTTCTTGGGTCGCTTCGTTGACATACCACGGGCCGAAGACTGGGATCGCGTGGTTCCCGAGGCCTTTCGCGGCCGTCGAGACGAGATTGTCGGGCGGTTGATGAGTAACCGACTGCTGGTGGGCACGCCCGCCCGTGATGTCTTCGCGTGAGGGATTTCATTCGAGGCTTGCTCTAAGCCGGACGTCTGTTCCAGGGGTTGATGGCCATTATTGCTGGCGCTCGTGGCAAGCGCTGAGTCTCGAAAGCGGAGGACCCTAGCGAGACCTCTATCCGTCACGCCCTCGGTATCGTGTCCGGCGCTGACGGGAAGCGGGTCGTAGCCTGGAGGTTGACTTCGGCGAGTGAAGCCAAAGGCAAATGACGCCGCGATTAGCACTGCCCAGGCAACCAAACCGAGGCCGAATGCCGACGCGAGTGGATCGGCGACCATTGCGATTATCCCCACGATGAGGGCGATGACTTTCAAGCGGATCCACGCGCGAACTGAAAGTGCCGAGCGCACACGTTCAATACCGAGCCCGCGATCGGCTGCGACCCTGTAGCCGACCGTTGCAAACAGCGACGCGCTCGCCAGGCCGTACCCGAACGGAAGTGCGAAGACAGCGATCGTCGCGATTGCCGCCGTCATGGAACGTGCGTGCCATTTGACATCGGCCTCGTCCCACCGCGTGTAGGCACGAAAGCCGAAGACTGCATGAACGGTCGCAGCGGCGACGACGATCGCCGCAGTCGTGATCGCGTATGGCTTCAGCGAGGCAACCGGCATGAACCAGGCGACCACTCCGACCAGGACGACGATGAACACCGGAGGCAACAACCACTCCCACATGCTCAATGGCACCCCACGCGGCACGGTGAGGGGCGCGCCGTCGCTCGCGGAGTCCGAGTCCGCCGCATCAGCATGGGTCACGCGTGGAGCTTACAGACGCATGAATTCACGGACAAGCAGAGCGACGACCGAAGGCGGCTCCAAAATCGCCTAGCCTCTGTTCCATGGATTGGTGGCCGACTTTGCGACTAGCAGTGCTTCGGGGGACTCGGCCAGTACGGTTCGCGTCGCCGAGATGCGACTCGTTACGGGCTTTGGTCTAAGTGGCTACTTGTTCGCGGAACGAGCTGATCGGAAAGCCGGTCGAGGTAGCTGCAGCTCAGAACCCACGAGAGGCAGTCCGATCGAGTCTCAAGAGGCGGGATGTGCCGGCTTCACTCGGAGCCCCTCCGGAATGGTCTGCGCAGGAGCCATGGGATCCGGGTAGAGCCCTTGCGGATTCGGGAGCAAGCTGAGTTGCAGAGAGCTTGGGATCCAGCCGCTCCGAGTGCGCGCGCTGTCTGAGACCGCGAGCGCAAACAGCGCATCTCTGTCGGTCGGCTGGGCGCTCAGCTCGTGGAGCAGGCCGCCGTTGAGGGTTTGAGTCGTCCCTTGCAGGACGATGCCCTCCAAGTATGGGCGGTACACATTCCCGTACCAGCTCCAAAACGTCGGGTAGGGCAGCAGGCCGAGCCATTCGCCTCTGTTGGGGTAGCTCGTCCGCTCTGTATCCCTCAACGAGAACCACGGCTGGCGCCCCGACCATTCGTATCCTCGTGTCACCTCGCCATAGGCGTACACGCTTCCAGATCGTTCGGCGAAATCGACGAAGAGCTGGCGGAACCCCGATGTCCACCGAGGGTCGTCGAACGCAGAGAGAAGCACGGAAACCTCGACCGCCTTGACGATTCGGCCGTGCCCTCTCCTGCGCTCGCCGCCGATGGGGAGGGATCCTCCCGTGACAGGAAGCGAACCCGCGAAGTACATCGTGTCGTCAGCCAGCTCCCATTCGCGCAAGAACTGTTCTGGGCCGCCCTCGGCGAGCTTGCCTTGGAGTGGTTCGAATTCGCCGTAGCGCCGCGGGAGGACTTCCGGGACATGCCTCCGGCACAACTCGAGCCAGTCCCGTATGAGGTCGGGGGCCACGCGAGACGCTGGCAAGAACCACGAGAACTCGACAAGCGACACAATCGTCTTGCGTTCCGGCTTCGCCGCCTTACGCCTCGATGACCGGGGCCAGATCTCATCACTCTGACGGTCTACCGCGACACCTTCGAATCTGTCAGCCAGGGCTTTGGCTGCCCTACGAGCAGCAGCAATCTCTCGCTCATCAGCCCCGTCGGCACTGATCGCGATGAAGGACAGCGGAGCAAACATAGCCGCACTGATTCTTTCGGGAAGATCCTCGGTCTCGATCCTGACGGGAAGATCGAGTGAAAACGAAAGCTTGCCCCGCGCCCCTCGAACGACCTGCCACACGTCAGCGGAAGGGTCCGAGATTGCAAGCCCAGGGATCTGGTCGAGGACGGCGCCGAGCTCGGTCAGACCAGGTTCGCGGCCAAGGAACACATCGAAGTCATATGACACAGCGAAAGTATCTCAAGCTGAGGTAGACCGGCGGCTTCGCCACGTCGATGCTCTCGCGGGTGCCGAGGCTCCTGCCCCGACGAAGAAGACAAGCGTTCCGTTGGCGTGAGCCTCCACGACTTCTTCGGGAAGATCTACTTTGCTGGTCACGTACAACGAGAACTCCGTACCTAGCCCCGACGCTGCTAGCGTCTCTAACGATTAGTTGGTGTCGCGTGATCAGGCTCGCAGAATGCGGCGGTCACGACCTGCCCCAGAAGGGGCGGCAGATCGTCGAAGCGCCGCTTCACTTTTCCGTACCTCAGACTTCCTTCTTCGCGGTCCATTCGTCCCTCGTGGGATAATCGCTGCCATGATCACCGCCGTTCCTGTAGATGTGCAGGCGATTGGGCGCGCCTGTGAAGCACACGGGGTCCGGCGACTTCGCATCTTTGGCTCGGTGCTCAGCACAAACTTCGACGCAGACAAGAGCGATGTCGATTTTCTCGTCGATTTTCTGCCCGGACGCGGTGGCCTTTTCCATGACTACTTCGAGCTGAAGGAAGACTTGGAGCGGATTGTTGGTCGCGGGGTCGATCTGGTCGATGCCGGCGCTGTGCGCAATCCATACTTCGCACGATCCGCGTTCGGCAGCGCCGAGGATCTTTATGCTGCCTGAGTCGCCGGCATTCCTTTGGGATGCGCGCGAGGCCGCGACGAAAGCCGCATCCATTGCAGAAGGTCATGAGCAAGCGGCGTATCTAGGCGACTGGGTGCTGCAAGCCGCAGTCGAACGGCAACTCGAGATCCTCGGCGAGGCGCTCAAGAATCTGCGCGCGGCCGACGCCGACACCGCGGCGCGGATCCCGAACGTTCATGCGATCATCGCGACGCGAAACATCCTGGTGCACGCGTATGCGCAGGTGGATCAGCGACGAGTGTGGGAGATCCTGACGGACGACCTCCCCGAGCTGATCCCGGTGTTCGAAAGCTTGCTCGCCGAAGTCGATGAGGCGGAGCCGTCGCTCCAGGACCGCGATGCCGGCCCGAGCGCGTAGGCCCAAAACTTTCCCAGCGTGCCCACATTTTGCCCACAACTGGGTGAGATCGTATGAGATCCAAACGAGCTCTAGTCAACCAAAAGGCGCATAATTCCGCGGATTTTCGAGCTTGCGGACCCCCTGCGGCGGCCCGTATCCGGGTTCAAGTCCCTGGGGGCGCACCACGACACCGTGAGGTGGCGAGAAGCCCCCGATCCCTTGAAAACACGGGGATCGGGGGCTTTCTCGTTTTCGGGATCGGCGTGGGATGTGGCCGTTCGCCCACATCTCATGGGCGCGTCCCTTGGCCTGCAAGTTTTTACAGGACGGCTAGGTATCGAATCGAGGGGCTGCCGGCGCTTCTCAGCAAGTGGAGGCGAATCGTGTCCCGCAACCTTTCGACCCAAGAGATCGATAGCCTTCATCCGTCGGTTGCCTCGCAACCGGAGGTGAGGATGGAAAGCTGGGGGTGCT
The DNA here is from genome assembly GCF_056755275.1 of Leifsonia sp. HAY1-4F. Lineage (NCBI taxonomy): Bacteria > Bacillati > Actinomycetota > Actinomycetes > Micrococcales > Microbacteriaceae > Leifsonia > Leifsonia sp. HAY1-4F. The sequence goes on along the minus strand of NZ_JBNDHX010000002.1, from coordinate 14,330 downwards.
TCGTCGTTCGGCCAGGGGCGGCGGTGCATGCGGGGATCCAGCGAGCGAGAGCGCTCGTGCCGAAGCTCGATACGCCAGTGGTGGTTTCTTCGCCGGCCTCCGACACGCCATTGGCAGGCTAATCGAGACGGTCGTGAGCGCAATCATTCCGTGATTGACAGTTGTTGTTCACTAGTGATCGAGAGGAGTGCTTCGAGGACGCTTCGGTATAGGGCGTCGGTACGGCGGTAATACTCCGCTTGACGAGCCGTGTCGGAGAAGCCGAGGTCATTCCACGATCCCATCCCGCCGAACACCCACGCTTTGACCGCCGCCGCCAGCAACTGTCGTGATTCCAGCGGAAAGGTCGCTGGGGCGAGGTCGGGGTTGTATGGGATGACGGGCTCCGGAGCGTCGAGGAGACGCAGAGCCTCTGTGAACCACATGGTCCAGGAGTCCAGCACGGCGTCGGACCCCGCGAATCCCTTGATCGAATCGAGCGCGACCCGGAGGTCGTCTCGCGCCGACGATGGCGCGCGTTGCGCGAACCGGGATCGGCCGAGTGGGGACCCGCTGAGTTGCACAGCCCAGATCCGATTGTCCGTGCGGTTCCGATCGTGAACGGCCCAGTGCGACTGCCAGAGGCGCGGGGTAGGGGCGTCATCGACCAGCGCCCACCGGCCGCCATTTGAGAATGATGCCGCGACCGCACCCCGCAGACCAGACGGCTGTAGGTCGCCGACGACCAGAGAGAGACGGCGGCCTCCCGTATTCCTCACGAATTGCAACCACGCGGCGACACCGTCGGCCTCCCACATGTGGTGCCCAAGGAAGCGACGTTGCGGGCACGTCACATGCACCGAGTCGACGGACCGGAACGCCGAATTCTCCGCATCGAGGGCGGGAGCGGGTTCGGTTCCTGACGCGAGCCAGTCGTTGCCGTGCAGACAGAGCGCGACGAGCGCCGCGAGTTCGCCGTTCATACGAGAGATTCTGCCGTGCGGGAGGACTCGAACGAGGTTGCGGCGTGTCCTGGGTATTGGACGCAGCGGCCTAGCATTTCAGTGGAGGTCGAGATAACAGTGAGTGACGAAAGCTCTTCCACTGACGTCTATCCGAAGGCGAAGATAGACGGCTTCGAGCTCGGGATGTTCGTCTCGTACGGCGACTGTGGCGACGCTTGGGTGGAAGCTCCCGATGGGCGAATCGCCGGACTCATTTGGGAGACCGGCTCGCAACGACGGTTCACCACCGCCATCGAACCGGATGAACGTCGTTGGGGGACCTTCGCCGTAGCCTTGCCGCTACCGCTCACCACCGACTCGGAGGCTGAAGAGTACTTGCGAGCGCTCCCTTCCAGAATTGCGAGCGCGATGGGAAGCAACTGTCGCGAGGGCTTCTCTCGCGATCGCACAACCGGAGTGGTGGCCAGACTATGGAAACGAGCTGTTCTGGTTGCGCAACGGCCGCGGCGGCGAGCGCATACCGATCGAGAACCTGCGGCTGACTCCAACACTTCAAGAAGCGTTGCGGCGGTGGATCGCGCGATATGACGACGAGAAGTTGTCCGCGGGCGCTGAATCAGAGTGGATTGTCGAGGGCATCCGTCTGTTAGCTGCTTCTCGCGCGGAGTTGGCCGGCCGCTACCATCGTCGTGACTGAGCCCTACTGGGGCGAGCAACCCAGCGAGTGAAGCTGACAGTGCTGTGGCGCCGTGATTTTGGGTCGGGGCATGGATGCGTTCTGCCCGCGATGTGGGTCACTGATGTCAGAGGTGGATGACTGGCTGACCTGCACTCGGGAGGGCGTGGGAGTGTCACCGCATCTTCGGGGCGAGCTTGAGCGATGGGCGGCGAGCGATCCTGTGAAGCCGGCTGCCTCGGGCCTCGGCCGCGGAGGCGGATGGCATTGTCCTGCGGATGGCGAGCTGCTCACCTTCGACGACGAATGCCTGGAGTGCGGAACATGTCACCGCTATCTTCCCGGCAGACTCATCTATGAAGCGGTCGAGCTCAACTGGCCGCCACCGGGCCAGCGGAACTGACAGCCCGCGATCCAGCCTGGCGCGAAGTTCGTCACTTCACCGGCTGAGGCCGCGATCGTGCAACGAAGCGGGAGGGTTCCGGTTTAGGCGCAAACTCGTACCACGCCTCGCCACGGAAGAATGTGAACATCATCGCGGATGCCGGCCATATCGCTGAACTCGAGGGGGAACTCGAAGCGCGTCTGACTGCCGCGAGTGTTCAGTTCTCTGGGCATCCGCCAACGCGCTCAGCCAAGGCTTTCAGTAGATGGATCACGCCAAAAGCGCTAGAAACCGTGTCCATCCGATCCGCGCTGCGGCGACCGTAGCTGCCGGAGACAGCAACGTTGCGGAGCGCAGGAGCGTGATTCCCTGTTACGGCTCAGCGGTCTCCAGCGGTGATGCTCCCGGTTCCGGCGATCGGGACAGGCTCCTACGCCGGGTTCTGCTCGGCGGCGCTGTGCGGGGCGACTGCCGCCCCCTGCCACCGCTCGCGAATGGCCCGTGCGACGTAGCGGGCCAGCCGGTGCGCCCACTTCTCGATCGCGAAGTAGAAGCCGATCGCGACGGCCAGGCTCGCGACGATCTGCACGATCGTGGTGAGAATGCCGGGGCCCATCACGAACGCGAGTCCGATGGCGATGGGCCCGTGGGTCAGGTAGAGGCTGAAGGAGATGGTGCCCAGAGCCACGAACGGGCGCCAGCGCAGTACGGCGCGCAGGGGTGGGAAGGTGAGCGCGAGCAGGAGTAGAAGGCAGATGCCGGCGAGACGCAGCAGCGTGAAGGCGTTGTTCGTGAAGTACGCCCAAACACCGGTCTGCGCGTGGATGAAGTTGTTGAACGTGTAGAGCGAGGTGATTGCGAAGATGGCGGCTACGAGTGCGGCGGAGCCGATGATCGTGCTTCGCGCTCCGCCGGAGGAGAAGATATGCAACCGGTCGGCGATGGGCTCCCAGTAGAAGCCCAGAACCGAGCCGATGAGGAACATAGGCATGTAAAGCAGGACGAGGGAGTCGGACCAAGCGCTCGCAATGATGAGGGCCACCGAGAGGACGACCGAGGTCTTCGGCAGCGCCCGAGCCACTAGGACATACAGGGGGAGCAGGATCGAGAAGAGCACCTCCCACTGCAGCGACCAGAGCGGCACGTTGGCGGTGCTCGTGCCGTTGAGGAGCGTCATGTCGCGCACCATGAGGCCGAAGGAGTACGAGTTCGGAAGCCCGCCTACGAAGGGGCTGTTGGCGGGCGTTACCTCGCGGGGAAGAACCACGAAGGTCAGCGCGGTGAGGAGGACGGCGGCGATGATGGGCAGATAGAGGCGGATGATCCGGCTGGGGTAGTAGGCGTCCCACCGGTAGTGCGGGGATGCCGCGGACCGGGTGAGCACGAATCCGGAGAGGATGAAGAACAGCCACACGGCTTCGGGGCCGGCGCTGATGATGCGCAGCGGCGAATACATGATCGCGTTGTATAAGGGGCTCGCAACCGGGGCGAACTGGGACCCGATCAGGAAGGTGTGGAGCGAGCTGGCGGTGGTGTGCCAGAGCAGGACGGCGAAGGCCGCTGCTCCGCGGAGGGAGTCCAGTTCTACTTTGCGCATCATCTTCCTCGTGGACGCAATGCACCTCGACGGATGAAGGTGGGTGCGTGCGGGGGCGGTTGATCGGAGGCGGCGCGGTCGCCGATCCCGTGTTGGTGACCGATGGGCCTGCTCAGAGCATGCTACAGAAAGAGCGGGATCGGGTTGGGCCGCGGCCCGCCCTCTGCAGACGGCTCTGCGTGTCGCCGGCTCAGTGGGTCTCCCAGCGGAACCAGCGGATACCGAGGAACGCGAAGACGATGACGTAGCCGAGGCACGCAAGAAGCGCGTACCCGTCCTGATCCGTCCACGCGGCTCCCGTCAGAGCGTCGGAGAACAATGTCATGAGCGCTCCGACCGGGGACCAGGCCGCGACCGACTTCATCGTGTCGCCGAGGATTCCGGAAGAGCCGACGAGTCCCAGCAGGACCAGGATGATGAAAAGGATCCGACCGATCGCGTTGATCGCGGTCGTCGATGGCACGAGTGCGACCAGCGCCTGTCCGATGGAGAGGAACATGGCGGCGCCGAGGACGGCGACGGCGAGTGCCAACGCGTATTGACCGGGACCCGGAGTCAAACCGTGCAGGGCGGCGCCGACGATGACCACAATGATCGAGGCAATGAGGTTCGAGGCGATCTGCACGCAGAGTCGACTGGTCATGATGGTCCATGTCGGCGCCGGACTGACCCGGAGTCGTTGCAGGACACCCGCTTCGCGGTCGTGCGCGAGGGTCAGGCTGTAACCGAGCAGACAGGACGTGATCAGGCCGAGGGTGAGGGCCAGCCCGATGATGATGGCTGGTGAGCCCAGCCGCGATCCGGCCTTCCCTAGTGTTGTGGCGATCAGGATCACGATGGGAAGGACGAGACTCAGAACGGTCGCGACAGTGCTTCGGAGGAGCACGATCGTGTCCGCTCGGAGCAGCGCGCGGAGGGCGAGGCCGATCGGGGGGCGAGCGAAGGCGGTCTCAGTCACGGATCTCACTTCCCGTCAGCCCGATGAAGACATCTTCCAGCGTCACTGTCCCGTGGGCGACCTCGAGGACACGCGGATCGTCCTGGTGTTTCGCGATCAGGTCGGCTGGGGTGCCGAGCGTCAGCAGCGTCCCATGATCGATGATCGCGACACGATCGCAGACCGCCTGAGCCTCCTCCATCGAGTGCGTCGTCAGAAGAATGCTGCTGCCCTCACCACGTAATTGCTCGATGCGGCGCCACAGGCCCCGCCTCGACTGCGGGTCCAGCCCCGCGGTCGGTTCGTCGAGCAGCAGAAGGAGTGGATCGTGGATCGTGGCGATGTACAGAGCCAGCCGCTGCTGTTGACCACCCGAGAGCTGCTTGAAACGCTTGCCCCTGTCCTCCTCGAGCCCGATGGCTTGGAGGCTGTCTGCGATCCTGTCGCGTGTCAGCCGCACCCCGTAGAGGCCGCCGTAGAGCCGGGCGATCTGCTCGATACTCAGTTCCGGCTGGAAACTGGACGTCTGCAGTTGAACACCGAGGCGCGCTTTCGTATCCAGCGGATTCTTGCGCGCGTCGACGCCATCCACCAGTACCTGCCCCGACTTGGGCTTCACGAGCCCCTCGATCGCGCTGAGCGTGCTCGTCTTTCCCGCACCGTTGGGGCCGAGGAGTCCGAAGATCTCGCCCCTCTCGATCTCGAAGCTGACGCCCCGAACCGCCGTTCGCTGCTGATAGGCAACAGTGAGGTCGTCGACCCGCAACGCTGGTGATCGCGGCGGGACGGCTTCCGGCGTCGATGGCGGTTGATCCGATTCACTCACAACGCCAGTGTGGCGGCACCTGCTCGGTCGGGCGATGACCGAACCCTATGAATCTCACTAGAAACGGTCACGGGGAGCGTTAGGGGCCGTCTATCTCGATCTCAACCTGGGTTCCGTCCGGCAGGCCCTTGAGCTGTGCTGCCACTCCGGCCCTGACGCGCATCGCTTCGTCGTCGCGCATCGGGACCAGATTTTCGACCGTGAACTCTCCGCCGAGAACGAAGGGGATGCGCGGAACCAGCCGAAATCCCGGTGCGAGCGGCCCGTGCGCCATCTGCCAGTCATGAGCCAGGGGGTAACCGGTGAGCATCGAGTAGTCCGCTAGTACGTGGCTTGCCCACGCCTCCAAAGACCCGGCGAAGGGATCACGCTCTCCCGTCTCGGGGTCGAAGGAGACCACGCGGGTGCCATCGAGGGCGAACTGGGCGCCGAAAATGTCCTCTGCGAAGAAGGTGAGACCAGCATCCAGGCCCCCGTACGCGGATCTCCAGAGATCGGGTCCATTCCAGGCGGAAAGGCTGCCGGGTCCGTCGCCCACCCCGCGCACAAGCAGTGCGGACTCGAATGCATAGAACCCATTTTTCAATTGCAGTGCAGCATGGAACTCGGGCGAGCCACCGACATCGTCAGAAGTAGCGAGTGTCGCGAACGTGTCGTCGAAAAGTGCATCACTTCCGATGTCGATCAATGTGCGAAGTCGCGTCCCAATGGCGTTCATTCCGTGCGTCGTTCGCCGGGGAGAAGGTCTTCGGTTTCGACGCCGACTTGGCGAATTTCTGTCCGCAACTCAGCAGGGGTGCTCGTCATGTCGCCTTCGATTGTGGTGGTGCGTTGTTCATTCTTGACAGTTGCCTCTCCACGGTCGACGAAAGCGTCACACCACGTTCCTGGGCTCAGGCCTCCGACGGAGTGGGCGTGCGGCCGCGGCCGCGCTTGCGGACCTCGCGCAGCACGATCTGCTCCGGGCAGACCGTGGAGAGGAAGTCGCCGACGGAGAGCGCGAGCCGATCCGTGACGAGGGAGTAGAGGATGCGGTTCCCGTCGCGGCGCTCGGCGACGAGGCCCGCCTGGCGGAGTACGGCGAGGTGGCGCGAGATGGTCGGACCGGTGGCGCTGAAGCGCGCGGCGATCTCGCCGGCGGGGAGTTCGCCGTCCTTCAGGTCTTGCAGGATCTGACGCCGGGTCGGGTGGGCGAGAGCGGCGAAGATCTCGGTCGCGCTGTCGGTCATGGTTGCAATATAGCACTATAGCTAGATAGTGTTTAGCTATCTTGCTCATAAGCGAAGGAGTGCAACGTGCGTGTAGCCATCACCGGTGGTACCGGATTCGTCGGGCGACACCTCGCTCAGAGCCTCGACGCGGCGGACACGGTCGCGGTCTCCCGGCGTACCGGCGTGCGGATCGGCGACGTGGACGCGCTCGCAGCGGCCTTCGCGGGCTGCGATGCGGTCGCTCACTGCGCGGGCATCAATCGGGAGATCGGCGACCAGACGTTCCAGAGCGTGCACGTCGACGGGACGCGCGCGGTCGTCGAAGCGGCACGGCGGGCAGGGGTGAAGCGGATCGTCATGGTCAGCTTCCTCCGGGCACGGCCCGACTGCGGGTCGGCCTACCACGAGACCAAATGGGCCGCGGAGGAGCTGATCCGGAACTCAGGACTGGACCACACCATCCTCAAGTTCGGCATGATCTACGGGCCGGGCGACCATATGGTCGACCACGTGACGCGGGCCGTGCGGACGCTGCCCGTCTTCGGAACGGTCGGGTTTCGTGAGCGGACGGTTCGTCCGACCCCGATCGAGGATGCGGTCGACGTGCTGCGCGCCGCACTGGAGGGTCGCATCGCGGAGCCGACGGTCGCGGTCATGGGCGCCGACGAGCTGACACTCGGCGAGGCGGTGAGGCACATCGCCCGCGTGGCCGGGCGCCGGCCGGTGTTCCTTCCGATCCCCGTCTGGACGATCCGGGTGCTCGCCCAGCTGACGGAGTGGACGATGGTGGTTCCGCTCGTGGCGAAGGCGCAGGCCCGGATGCTGGCGGAGGGCGTCAGCGAAGCTGCACCGCCCGCCGCCGAGCTTCCCGCGGACCTCCGCCCATCGCGGGCGTTCGACGATGAGCGGATCCGCGCAGCGCTGCCCGTCGGAGGGTTCGGTCTCAGCGACCTCCGCGCCGCGCGGTGGTGGGCCGCCCGGCGGGCGTAGGGCTAGATGCGGGCCGCCGCCCTACGGGCCTCCAGCCCCGCCGAAGTGCTCGTTGTTGCGCGGCCGCACGGCGTGTCGACTGCAACAACGAGCACTTCGGCGGGAAAGGGGGGCGGGAAAGGGGGGCGGCGCAGCTAGCGGTCCCGGGCCAGGACGGAGAAGTCGCTCTCGCCGAGGCCGGCGTCGATAGCTCGCTGCAGCTCGGCGGCGACGAGCGCGGCCGCGGGGAGCGGACTATCGGCTGTTGCGAGGATCAGGCGGAGGTCCTTGGCCAGGAGGGCGGCCGAGAACTGCGTGTCCCCGAAGTCGCCGGAGGCGATGACGGGACCCTTCATCCCGGCGATGGAGGCGATCGTCGTGAGCGGGAGCACCGCGAGCACCTCGTCGGCGGAGAGTCCTCCCGTCGTGCCGAGCCGGAGGGTCTCGCTGAGCGCTTCGGTGGAGATGGCGAGTGCCAGGTTGGCGACGAGCTTCGCCACGGCGGCCTGTGCGGGGGAGTCGAAGGTGCGGAGCTTGTCGGGGTCGGCCCAGAGGATGACGACATTGCGTGCCTCGCGGACGGCATCCTTCCGGCCGCCGATCAGCACGGCCAGACGGCCGGCGCGGGCAGGAGCGAGGGAGCCGATCACCGGGGAATGGACATAGCGCACCCCGGCCGAGGACGCCCAGGCGTCGAAGTCGGCCGCGTCCGAGGGCGCCACCGTCGTGAGGTCGATCCACAGGGCGCCCGGCGGAATCGGGAGGGACGGCTGCACGATCGTCTCGCGGACCGCCTCCGGACCGAACAGCACGCTGATCACGACCTCCACCCCCTCGACGGCCTCCGCGGCGGTCGCGGCGATGCGGGCTCCCCGCCGGCCGACGACCTCGGTGGGGCCCGGGGAGCGGTTCCAGGCGGTGACGCGATGGCCCGCGTCGATCAGGTGGGGGACCAGCTCGCGACCCATGCGTCCGAGCCCGAGGAAGGCGATGTCCATGCACCCCACTGTGCGCTTCCCACCGAGCGGGAGGAAGGGGGCCGGGGGATCAGAGCGCAGCCGACCTGCCCGCTGCGGACTCGCCCGCAGCCGACCCGCCCGCCACCGCGTCGCGGCGACGGAGCAGGAACGCCCGCTCCGGCTCGCTCCCGCAGAGGGCGGCGGCCACCCCGTACTCGTCCGCTGCCTCCTCGCCGCGTCCCGCCTGCAGCAGAAGTCCCGCGCGGATCCCGTGCAGCAGGTAGAAGCCGGCCAGCTCCTCGCGGAGTGGCTCGATCGCCGCGAGTCCCGCCTCCGGCCCATCAACCTCGGCGACCGCGACGGCTCGGTTCAGCGCCACCACGGGTGTGGGGGAGGCGCGCAGCAGTTGGTCGTAGAGGGCGACGATCTGCCGCCAGTCCGTGTCCCCAGCGGTCGTCGCATCATCGTGAACGGCCTGGATGGCGGCCTGCAGCTGGAACGGACCAGGCCGTCCCCGCAGCAGGCACGCGCGGACGAGAGCGTGGCCCTCGGCGATCAGCCCGGCGTTCCAGAGGGTCCGGTCCTGCTCAGGGAGCGGGATCAGGGCGCCCGCGGCATCCACTCGGGCTGCCCGCCGCGCATCCACCAGCAGCAGCAGCGCCAGGAGCCCGACCACCTCCTCCTCATCCGGAAGGAGGGAGCGGAGCGCCCGCGCCAGCCGGATCGCCTCGTCGCACAGCTCCTCGCGCACGAGCCGGTCGCCCGCGCTCGCCGCATATCCTTCGCTAAGACGAGGTACACCACCGAGAGCACCGAGCCCAGCCGGGCCGGCAGGTCGCGACTCGATGGGATGCGGTACGCGATGCGCGCATCGCGGATCTTCGCCTTCGCCCGTGAGATGCGCTGGGCCATCGTCGGCTCGGGGACGAGGAACGCACGGGCGACCTCGGCGGTCGTGAGGCCGCCGAGAAGCCGCAGCGTCAGCGCGACGCGCGCCTCGGGTGACAGCGCCGGGTGGCAGCAGGTGAAGATGAGGCGCAGGCGGTCGTCCGGGACGTCGTCCGCCGCCCGGGGCGGCTCGGCCGTGAGCTGACGCAACAGTTCGGCCTCCGCCTCCTTGCCGCGACCGACCGCCTCGCGCCGCAGGCGGTCGATGGCACGCCGGCGTGCGGTGGTGATGATCCATCCGGCAGGCGCCGGCACTCCGTCGCGCGGCCAGCGCGCGACCGCGACGGCGAACGCCTCCTGCACCGCGTCCTCCGCGCGGTCGAGGTCGCCGAGGCTCCGGTACAGCACGGAGACGGCACGGCCGTACTGCTCCCGGAACTCTCGCGCGACGGCGGCCTCGTCCATGCGGCTGTCGTGCCCGTCAGCCCGCGAACGGACGCACTTCGATGGGCAGAGTCGTGGCGAGCGCGACCCGGCGCCCCCACTCGAGCGCCGCATCCAGATCGGGCACGTCGACGATCGTGAAGCCGCCGAGGTGCTCCTTGCCCTCGGCGAACGGACCGTCGGTGAGCAGAACCTCCCCGTGCGCAGGCCGGAGCACCGTCGCGGACGACGGCGGCATCAGCCCCTCCGAGAACACCCACACGCCAGCGGAGCGCATCTCGGCGTTCACGGCGTTCACGTCTCGTTCGATCCGGGACATCACCTCCGGCTCCGGGATGGGGCCGTCGGGCTGGTACACGCTGAGCAGGTACTGGGTCATGGTGGTGATCCTCTCCGAACGCCGGTCGGGGAAGTGGATGGCGTTCTCACCGTGTACACGAACGGCCTGACCCTAATTCGACACGTCGCGCTCCAGAAGCGCCACTCCGATCTTCGAGTCGGCCATCCCGTAGAAGACCCAGTCGCGGCCATCCACGGTCTCGATCGCCGTCGGAAAGACGACGTTCGGCACGATGCCGCTCCGCTCGTCCTCGGTCTCGGCCGCCAGCAGCGGCTCACGCGTACGGTCGAGCACCCGCCACGGCTCGTCGGCGTCGAGGATCATCGCGCCTGCCGAGTAGTTGACGTTCTTCTGCTGGTCGACTCCCGGCTCCAGCCGGCCCGTGACGCCGTGGTGGAGCAGCAGCCAGCCCTCCGGGACGCGGCGCGGCGCCGGCCCTGCACCGATCTTGAGCTCCTCGAACGGGAACTCGGGACCGGCGAGGAAACGGTTCTGCCGCCAGCGGGTCAGCTCCCGGAGGTCGCCCTGCACGGTAGCGAGCGGGAGGAACGCGATCCAGATGCTCGGCCGCGACTCTCCTCCGCCCGCGACGGCGGGTGGATGCTCGCCCTCCCCGGCCCGGATCCCGTCCAGGTCCCACACCGGACGGTGCAGCACGGCCAGGCTCGGAGTGCCGTCCGGCGCCGTGACCGGCTCGGGGAAGAAGACGGTGTCCTTGTTGTGGAACAGGCTGAGGTCCATCCCGAGCTCGTCGTCGTACTCGAACGAGACGGGCCCGAGCCTCCGCCAGGCGCGGAGGTCGTCCGAGACGGCGACCGCGGTGCGGGGGCCGAGGGGACCGTAGGACACATAGGTCATCACGTGCAGCCCGAGCGACGGGATGAATGTGGTGCGCGGGTCCTCCACGCCGGCGTTCGTCCGTCCCCGCTCGAACGGCCGGTCGGGCTCGAGCACGACGCCGAGCCGCTCGACGGCGACCGGGACGCCGTCCTCCAGCACCACCCGGGCGAGGCCCACACGGGAGACGTTGCCCTCGGCCACCAGCCGGGGCAGCAGGTACAGCTCCCCGTCGGGCCCGCGGCCGGACGCCGGATTGAGCACGCCCTCCGCTTCGAGCGGGTCGCCGGGCGCAGGCGTCATGACGACTCCCGCGCGCGAGAGCCGATACGGAAACGCGGTCATGCGTCCACCTCCCGGTAGAAGTACAGTTCGCGGAGGCCTGCGGGCGCATCCCAGCCTTGGGCGAACGTCCAGCGACCGTCCAGCCTCTGGAGGCCGCCCCAGGCGAGCGAGCCTCCCCGGTTGAGCTCCCGCTGGGCGAACGGATCCTCCAGCCGGTAGAGCGCTTGGGCGGCGGCGAAATCGCCGCCCTCGTCGGCGTAGAAGAAGTCGAGCACGAGGCGGTCGTCGGTGACGACAGCGCAGGCGACCTCGAACAGGGAGCCGGCCAGCGGCGACAAGTCGAGGTACGGCTGCACCTCGAACCGCCAGTCGAGGCCGTCCGAGGACCGTCCGATGGTGGGGCGGCCACCGCATCCCTCCGAGAGGAACATCAGGTAGTCGCCGCCGATCCGCACCGCCCGGCCGTGCTCGTCGCGGGGGACGACTGCGCCCTTCGCCCAGTACTCGGAAACGTCGTGGGGAACGACGAGCCCACGCTTCTCCCAGTGCTCGAGGTCGTCGGAGACGGCGGACATGATGTCCACCGCTATGGAGCCGTCCTCCCGGCGCCAGATGGCGTTGTAGAACAGGACGTAGCCGTCGTCGAGTGCGTAGACCTTCGGGTCCTCGCAGCCGAGCGTCTCGTTCGCGAAGGTGGGGAAGACCAGCGGATTGGCGGGGGAGTCGTGCCACTTGCCGTCGCGGCGCACAGCGTGACCGATCCGGCTGGCCGTGGACTCCTTCCGTGGCGACGCGCGGTAGAAGAGGTGCAGCTCGTCGCCCCGCTCGATGACCGTCGGGTTGAAGATCGAGTCGCTCGTCCATCCCACCCCCGTCGGGTCGTCCCACTGACCCTCCAGACGGAAGGTCAGCTCGTCGTCGCGGACGAACGGTCCGATCGCCCAGTCGGGACGTTCGGGGTAGTGCGCCGAGAACTGGTCGGTGGAGATGCGGTCGGTGAGGGCGTTCGTGTGCGCGAGCGCCTCGCGGTAGCTGGCCAGCAGAGCGTCGTGCTCGGCGGGCGCGGTGTGGAGCGTGTCCATGGTTCCTTGGATGTTCGAGGTGTGCGGATGCGGCTCAGCCCTTGACGGACGAGCCCAGGTCGGTCGAGGTGAAGTAGCGCTGGAACACGATGAACAGCACCACGACCGGGGCTGCGAGCACGACCGCGCCGGAGAGGATGGCGCCGTACGGGTTCGCCGTCGAGCCGGCCACTGTCGAGATATAGTTCGCCAGCGAGACGGCCAGCGGCTGCAGGCTCGCCTCCTTCGTGATCAGGAACGGCCAGAGGAACTCGTTCCACGGGCCGATGAAGGTCAGCAGCAGGACCGTCACGAGGGCGGGCCGGACGAGCGGCAGCGCGACGCGCCACAGCAGCCGGAACTCGCCCGCGCCATCCACCCGTGCAGCGTCGAACAGCTCGCGCGGGAGCTGGAGGAAGTACTGCCGGAAGATGAGCACGGCCGCGGAGTTGATCGCGAACGGCAGGATCATCCCGAGATAGTTGTCGGCGAGTCCGTAGTTGCGGGCGATCAGCACGTACAGCGGGATCATCAGCAGCTGGAACGGCACGGTCTGCACCAGCAGCGCCAGCGCGAACGTGACGCCGCGTCCCCTCCACTGCAGCACGGCCAGGGAGTAGCCCGCGAGGACGCCGAACACGACGGTGAACAGCAGCACGCCGCCGGTGAAGATCCCGGAGTTCACCAGCCCGGTGAGCAGGTTGATGCGGGAGTTGATCTGCACATAGTTGTTCAGTGTCAGGTTCGCGGGGTTCGGGAAGGCTCCGGTGATGGAGGTGTCCGGCGCGTTCTGCAGCGACCCGACCAGCATGTAGTAGAAGGGGAAGAGGAAGGCGATCGCGCCGATGGTGAGCACGATGCCCTGCAGGATGACCTGTCCTCGGGTCAGCCGCCGTGGCGTCCCCAGGTCGCGGCGTCCCCGGCCGGGACGCCGACCCGGCCGGCGGCCTCCGCCGCGCGGCGTCGTGGTGGTCTGTGCGGTCATGATTCGTTCCTCCCACCGACGAAGCGGTTCTGCAGCCAACCGATGATGAGCACGCCGATCACGAGCATGACCCCGATGGCGCTGGCGTACCCCGGGTGGCCCTGCTGGATGCCTTGCTGGTAGATCAGCAGCACCGGCGAGGTCGAGCGACCCTCCGGTCCACCGCCCCCGGTCAGCAGGTACGGCTCGGTGAACAGGTTGGCCCCGGTGATCGTAGCTAGCAGCAGCACGAGCACGGTCGCGGGTCGAACGCCCGGCAGGGTCACGGAGAAGAACTGCCGCACCTTGCCGGCGCCGTCGGTCGCGGCCGACTCGTACAGCTCGGTCGGCACGTTCTGCAGCGCGGCCAGGTACAGCAGGATGTAGAACCCGAGGCCCTTCCAGGTGACGTAGATCGCGATCGACGGCATGGCCAGCGCCGGGTTGGAGAGCCAGCTGGGGCTGGGCGCCAGCGGCCCGAGCAGCTGATTGACGAGTCCGTTCTGCCCGAACAGGAACAACCAGACGGCGATCGTCGCGACACTGGCCGTGACGTACGGCACGTAGTAGCTCACGCGCAGGAAGGTCCGGAACCGGACGATGCTGTTGAGCCCGGAGGCCAGCAGCAGGGCGAGCACCACGGTGAGCGGAACGTTGATGATCAGGAAGATCCCGACGTTCACGAACGACTGCAGCACGGCGGGGTCGTTGAATGCCTGGATGTAGTTGGCGAGTCCCACGAATGGCCGGTCGACGTTCGCGCCCGGCGCCGCGAAGAAGTAGTCGAAGAACGACATGTACACCGAGAAGCAGAGCGGGAACGCGAAGATCGCGATCACGAAGACCAGGTACGGCGCGCTGAACAGCCAGCCCAGCGGGTTGGTTCCCAGGATGCGCTGGACGACGGGGCGCCGGGCGCGAACGTCGACCGGCCATTCGTGGGACTCGCCAACTACATCCAGGCATTCAACCTGTCTCTTATACACATCTGACGCTGCCGACGACGG